>NZ_BAAAKJ010000156.1:3429-4491 GCF_039527695.1 Kitasatospora putterlickiae | reverse complement strand
GGCCGGGTCGGCGCGGTCGACGGCGCCGTCGTACAGGTCGGCCGGGCCGGGCGCGGGAAGCGGGCGGCGGTCGGTGCCCAGCAGGGCGGTGGTCTGCAGGGACTCCCAGGGGTCGGGCACGGGGCCTCCTCCTCCGGTGGAACGGGTGCGGGTGGACGGGTCGGGTCGGCGGGCGTGGGCGCCTCGGGCGCGGCGGGGCCCGCTCAGGGCGTGGTGAGGCCGATCGGGCGGCCGTCCAGCCCCCAGGCGGTGACCGGCGCGAAGCCGTGGTGGCCGTACTCGCCGAAGACGGTGAGCGGGCGGCCGGTGGAGACGGCGGCGAGCCGCCAGAGCGCGGCGTCCGGGACGGCGGCGCGGTGCACCGGGACGGTGTGCCGGCCGTCGGTGAGGTGCCAGCCCTCCTCGGAGAGCACCGGGACGACCTCGGTGAGCACCGCCGGCCAGGCGTCCAGCCACGGATCGTCGGCCACCGCGGTGCCGTAGCCGGCCACCGCCTCGGCGACGGACAGGCCGGGCGGCGGGCCGTCGGGAACCGCCGCAGGGGAGCCGTGGCGGGTGCCGAGCACGGCCCGCAGCGGGCGGGCGCCGGGGTGGAAGGCCAGCTCCGCCTCGACCACCTGACCGGTGGGCAGGGCGAGTTCGGGGGCCTGCCCGGGACGGCCGAAGGCGATCAGCAGGGCCGGGCGGCCGGTCTTGGCGCCGCGCAGCCAGAGCCGGCGGGTGGTCAGCCGGTCGTCCGTGGTGTCGCGGCTGCCGAGCACCTGCCAGCGGTCCCGGACGGTCGGGCCGGCCAGCAGCTCGGCGGCCTCGGTGGTGTAGCCGACCCGGGCGCGGACGGTCGCGGCGAGCGGCGCGGGCAGCTCGTCCAGCCGGGTCGCGGCGGTGGCGAGCAGGTGGAGCATCGCGTACTCCGCCAGCAGCCCCTGCTGCGGCACCGCGTCGAGCTCGCGGACCCGGGTGGCCAGGCCGGGCGCCTGGGCGTCGACCATGCGGGCCGCGACCTCCTCCCAGGGGCCGGCGGTGGACTGGTCGGCGAGGCCGTGCCGGACCCGGTCGGCGAGC
>NZ_BAAAKJ010000156.1:1258-3412 GCF_039527695.1 Kitasatospora putterlickiae | reverse complement strand
CGCCTCCGCTCGCACGGCCCGCTGCTCGGCGCGTTCCTGGCGGACCTTCAGCCACTCGGCGGCCCACTCGGCGGGCTCCGCGCCGTCGGGCACGGAACCGGGTGAGCCGCTCCAGAGCAGCAGCAGCCCCAGGGCGTGCTTGCAGGGGAACTTACGGCTCGGGCAGCTGCACTGGTAGGCGGGCGTGGCGAGTTCGACGACCGTGCGGTACGGCGTGCTGCCGCTGCCCTTGCACTCGCCCCAGACCGCGGCGCCGTCGGTGCCCGCGGCGGACCAGGGGGCGGGCGCGGAGAGCTTGCCGGCGGCCTTCCGCGAGGCGGCGTCGGGCGCCAGGGACAGGACGTGTTCGGTGCTCCAGCGTTCCTCCATGACCACGACGGTAGGCGGCGGCACTGACAGTCGACCCGCGGCCCGGACGAGCCGAACTGAGGTCCGGTCAGGATTGTCAGTGGCCGGGTGCATGGTGGTTTCCACAGGCCGGGACGCCGGCCTGGCTCCCTCCGATCACCCCGCCGCCCGGGCATCCGTGTGCCCGGCGGCCGACCCCAAGGAGCCCCGATGACCGACGTCGTGACCGATGTCCTGCGGCAGCACGCCGAGGACGCGTTCGCCGCCGAGCTGTCCGCGCTGGCCGCCCAGGACGACCGGCCGCGCCCGGAGCGCTGGAGGCTCTCCCCGTGGGCCGTCGCCACCTACCTGCTGGGCGGCGAGCTGCCCGACGGCACCGTGATCACCCCCAAGTACATCGGCCCGCGCCGGGTGGTGGAGGTCGCCGTCACCACGCTGGCCACCGACCGCGCGCTGCTGCTGCTCGGTGTGCCGGGCACCGCCAAGACCTGGGTCTCCGAGCACCTCGCGGCGGCGATCAGCGGCGACTCCACGCTGCTGGTGCAGGGCACCGCCGGCACGCCCGAGGAGGCCGTCCGGTACGGCTGGAACTACGCGCAGCTGCTCACCAACGGGCCCAGCCGGGAGGCGCTCGTCCCCTCGCCGCTGATGCGGGCGATGGCGGACGGCCGGATCGCCCGGGTCGAGGAGCTGACCCGCATTCCGGCCGATGTGCAGGACAGTCTGATCACCATCCTGTCCGAGAAGACCCTCCCGGTCCCGGAGCTGGGCACCGAGACCCAGGCCGTGCGCGGCTTCAACGTCATCGCCACCGCCAACGACCGCGACCGCGGCGTCAACGAGCTGTCCAGCGCGCTGCGCCGCCGCTTCAACACCGTGGTGCTGCCGCTGCCCGGCTCGCTGGAGGAGGAGATCGAGATCGTCAGCCGCCGGGTCGAACAGCTCGGCCGCTCCCTCCAACTGCCCGAACTGCCGGGCGGCGCCGAGGAGATCAGGCGTGTGGTGACCGTCTTCCGGGAGCTGCGGGCCGGCATCACCACCGACGGCCGGACCAAGGTGAAGACCCCCAGCGGCACCCTGTCCACCGCCGAGGCCATCTCGGTGGTCACCAACGGCATGGCGCTCGCCGCCCACTTCGGCGACGGCGTGCTGCGGGCCGGTGACGTCGCGGCCGGTGTGATCGGCGCGGTGGTCCGCGACCCGGCCGCCGACCAGCAGGTCTGGCGCGAGTACGTCGAGGGCGTGGTCCGCGAGCGCGACGGCTGGAAGGACTTCTACCGCGCCGCCCGTGAGAACGCCCGCTGAACGGCACGACCGTCCGCCGGACGACCGTCCGCCGCACGACCGTGCACCGCACGACCGTGCACCGCATGACCGCAACCTCGGAAGACTCGGGAGGGAGGGCGCGATGAGCGCAGAGGTGACGCTGCTCGGCGTCCGGCACCACGGCCCCGGCTCGGCCCGCTCGGTGGCCGCCGCGCTGGAGCAGCTGCGACCGGACGCGGTCCTGGTGGAGGGGCCGCCGGAGGCCGACCCGATCCTCGGGCTGGCCGCGGCGAAGGACATGGTGCCGCCGGTGGCCCTGCTGGCCCACGCGGCCGACGACCCGGCCCGTGCCGCGTTCTGGCCGTACGCCGAGTTCTCGCCGGAGTGGGTCGCGATCCGTTACGCCGGTGAACTCGGCGTCCCGCTCCGCTTCATCGACCTGCCGGCGGGCTACTCCTTCGCGGACACCGGCGACGAGGACGCCGACGCCGCCGGGGAGGACCCCGACCTGCCGCGCGACCCGATCGCCCGGCTCGCCGA
>NZ_BAAAKJ010000156.1:0-1239 GCF_039527695.1 Kitasatospora putterlickiae | reverse complement strand
TCGAACACCGCCGCCCCGGCGACGGCGAGGACGCGCTCGCGCCCTTCGCGGCCGTCGCCGAGGCGATGACGGCGCTGCGCGAGGACGGCGGCGACGGCCGGCGCGACGAGCGGCGCGAGGCGTACATGCGCCAGCAGATCCGCGCCGCCCGCCGGGCCGGGTACCAGCGGATCGCCGTGGTCTGCGGGGCCTTCCACGTCCCGGCCCTGGCCACGATGCCGACCGTCGCGCACGACAAGGCGCTGCTCGCCGAGCTGCCGAAGAAGGTGCGCACCGAGATCACCTGGGTGCCCTGGACGCACCGCCGGCTCTCCCAGCTCAGCGGCTACGGCGCCGGGATCGTCTCCCCGGGCTGGTACCACCACCTGCACCGCACGGACGGCGACCCGCTGCCCGGCTGGCTCACCAGGACCGCCGACCTGCTGCGCTCCGAGGACCACCCGGTCTCCTCCGCGCACGTCATCGAGGCCGTCCGGCTGGCCCGCACCCTCGCCGTGCTGCGCGGCCGCCCGCTCGCCGGGCTCACCGAGACGCTGGACGCCGTGCGGGCAGTGATGTGCGACGGCTCGGACGTCGCCCTCGCGCTCGTCCAGGACCGGCTGGTGATCGGTGACGCGCTCGGCGAGGTGCCCGACGCCGCGCCCGCCGTCCCGCTCCAGCGCGACCTCGCCCGGCTCCAGCGCACCCTGCGGCTCAAGCCCGAGCCCACCGTGCGCGACCTTGACCTCGACCTGCGCAAGGAGACCGACGCGGCCCGCTCCCGGCTGCTGCACCGGCTGCGCCTGCTCGGCGTCGACTGGGGCGTGCCGAGCCGCTCCTCGGTCGCCTCCACCGGAACCTTCCGGGAGAGCTGGCGGCTGTGCTGGCAGCCCGAGTTCGCCGTCCGGATCGCCGAGGCCGCCCAGTGGGGCACCACGGTCGAGCGGGCCGCCGTCGGCAAGGCGGTCGGCACCGCCCGGGCCGCCGTCGAACTCGCCGAGCTGACCGGGCTGGTGGAGACCTGCCTGGTGGCCGGGCTGGCCGAGGCGCTGCCCGCCGTGATGCGGGTGCTCGCCGACTGCGCCGCGCTGGACACCGACGTCGCCCACCTGGCCGGCGCGCTGCCCGCCCTGGTGCGCGCGCTGCGCTACGGCGACGTCCGGGGCACCGACGACGGCGCGCTCGGCGAGGTCGCCGCCGGTCTCGCCGACCGGATCTGCGTCGGTCTGCCGCCCGCCTGCACCGGCCTGGACGGCGCCG
>NZ_BAAAKJ010000155.1:0-16019 GCF_039527695.1 Kitasatospora putterlickiae | reverse complement strand
GGGCCGCCCGCCGGCCGCCCGGTCGGCGGGGGCGGGTGCCGCCGACGCCCGCGCTCACACCGGGCTGCCCGAGCGGTCCACCACGATGTCCTCGGGCAGCAGCAGGCTCAGCTCGGACAGGTCCGCCACGTCCAGGCGGCTGAGCCGCCCGGCCTGCCGGGTGATCATGCCCTCCAGGGTCTGCCGCGCGAAGCGGCCGTTGCCGAAGGTGCGGTCGCGCGGCACCGTGGCGAACAGCCCCTCCAAGGCGGCCAGCGTCTTCGGCGCGCACTCGTACCCGGCGGACACCGCGTGGTTGCGCACGATGGTCACCAGCTCGGAGTCGGTGTAGTGGCCGAAGTCGATCTGGCGGGAGAACCGGGAGGCGAGACCGGGGTTGGAGGAGAGGAAGTGCCGCATCTCGTCCTCGTAGCCGGCCACGATCACCACCACCTCGTCCCGGTGGTCCTCCATCAGCTTCATCAGCGTGTCCACGGCCTCCTGGCCGAAGTCGTTGCCGCCTCCGTGCCGGGGCGTCAGCGTGTACGCCTCGTCGACGAACAGCACGCCGCCGCGCGCCCGGTCGAACGCCTCCTTGGTGAGCTGGGCGGTGTGGCCGACGTAGCGGCCGACCAGGTCGGCGCGGGCGGTCTCGATCAGCTGGCCGCCGGGCAGCACGCCCAGCTCGGCCAGCAGCCGCCCGTAGAGGCGGGCGACCGTCGTCTTGCCGGTGCCGGGAGGGCCGGCGAAGACCAGGTGGTGGCTGATGGTCGCGGTCGGCAGCCCGGCCTCCTCGCGGCGGCGGACCTGGCGGATCAGGTTCACCAGGTCCTCGACCTGCTCCTTGGCGGCCGGCAGGCCGACCAGCGCCTGCAGCTCGGCGAGCGGCTCGGTGCCGTCGGCCTCCTTCACCGGCGGGTCGAGCTCCACCCCGACGTCCCCGGGGACGAGCAGCGCGAGGTCCTGGTCGCTGATCTCGCCCTGCTCCGCCAGCCGGGTGGCCTGCCGGTCGACCATCTCCTCGAAGACCTTGCGGGCCGAGCGGCCGTTGCCGAAGTCCTCGCCCCGCGGCATCCGCTCGAACAGGACGGCCAGCGCCTCCGCGGTGCCCTCGGCCAGCTCGTAGCCGTGGCCGCCGGCGGCCCGCCGGACGATCGTGACCAGCTCGTCGACCTCGTAGTTGGCGAACTCGACGGTGCGGCTGAAGCGGGAGGCGAGGCCGGGGTTGGTGGCCAGGAACTCGCCGATCTCGGCGGAGTAGCCGGCCACGATCACCACGACGTCCTCGCGGTGGTCCTCCATCAGCTTCACCAGAGTGTCGATCGCCTCGCGCCCGAAGTCCGGGCCCGAGCCTCCCGCGCCGGCCGACAGGGTGTAGGCCTCGTCGATGAACAGCACGCCGCCGAGCGCCTGCTGGAACACCTCGGTGGTCTTGATCGCGGTGCCGCCGATGATCGAGGCGACCAGGTCGGCCCGGGCCACCTCGGTCAGGTGGCCGCTGCGCAGCACGCCCAGCTCGGCCAGGATCGCGCCGTAGAGGCGGGCGACGGTGGTCTTGCCGGTGCCGGGAGGGCCGGCGAAGACCAGGTGGCGGCTCATCGGGAGGGCCGGCATGCCGGCCAGTTCGCGGCGGCGGGCCAGCTTGTTCAGGTTGACCAGGGTGGCCACCTGCTCCTTGACGCCGGCCAGGCCGACCAGCGACTCCAGCACCTCCAGCGGGCCGGGCGGCGCCTCCGGGACGGCCGCGCGGCCGGGCTCCGCGCCCGGTTCGGCGGGGCGGCCCGGCTCGGCGGGGGCGGGGGTGCCGTCGGTGCGTCCGGTGCCGGTGGCGGCCGTCGCGGTGCCGTGCGCGTCGGGCAGCCCGTTCTCCTCGCTGGTCAGCTGCTCCACCGCGAGCCGTTCGTTGGCCGCGGTCTGCCGCAGGCCCGATCCCCGGTTGCGGGAGAGCGTGCAGCCGGTGAGCCGGACGGCGTCGGTGGAGTCGAGGCGCACGCCGTCGCCGATGTTCTCCACGGCCTCCACCTGGGCCAGCACGGCCCGTCCGCCGGCGCCGATCCGCACGCCGTGGCGGCGGTTGCCGTGGCTGCGGACCCGGGTGCAGGTCAGCTCCCCGCCGTCCTCGACCGCGATGCCGTCGTCCCCGGAGCCGCTGATCTCGCAGTCCCGCAGCGCCGCCCGCCCGACCTTGCCGACCAGAACCCCGGTGCCCTTGGTGCCGCGCACCACGGCCGCGCCGACGAAGGTGTCGGCGCCGTCGGCGATCCGCACCCCGGTCCGCCCGGAGTCGGCCACCTCGACGCCCTCCAGCCGGCCCCGGCCGTCGCGCAGCGCCTCGACGCCGTCGGTCCCGGCCCCGGTGACGGTCAGGTGCCGCACCCGGGGGTTGGCGCCGCCGCCGATCGACAGCCCGGCCCCGGCGCTGTCCCGGATCTCCAGGCGGTCGATGTCGGCCGCGCTCTCCTCGGCCAGCTCGACGCCGGCCCCGCCGCAGTTGCGCACGACGGTGCCCTTCAGCACCGGCCCGGCGTGCTCCCCCACCCAGATGCCGGTGCCGTCCGCCTCGGACACCTCGCAGTTCTCGAACTGCCCGCGCGCGCGGCCGGTGATGTGGATGCCGTGCCCGGCGGTGCGGGAGGTGGTGCAGCGGCGCAGCTCCGGGTCGGTGCCGGCGGCCAGCGCGATGCCGTGACCGGTGGTGGCGCTGACCGCGCAGTCCTCCAGCACGACCCGCGCCTCGGAGCTGATGTACACGCCGATGGTGGTGTCGCGGACCGCGGTGCGCACCAGCCGGGTGGTGGAGCGCTCCTCCAGGGCGACGGCCGGCTTGTCGGTGACCGAGATCTCGCAGTCCTCGAAGGTGCCGCGCGCCTCGCCGTTGGCGCAGATGCCGTTGCCCCGGGCGTCGCGCAGCACGCAGTTGCGCAGCAGCGGGTTGGCCCGCTCGCCGACCACCACGGCCGAGGTGCCGAGGTGCTCGACCACGCAGTCCTCGATCACGCTGGTGCCGGTGGAGGTCTCCACGATGCCGGCGCCGGCCGGATTGGTGACCCGGCAGTCGCGCATCGCCAGCGAGCCCTGCTGGCGGGTCAGGACGGCCGTCCAGGAGCTGCCGACCACCTCGCAGTCGGACAGCGCCGCCTGCCCGCGAGGCACGTCGACGGCGGGCATCTCCTCGTCCTGGCCCTGCACGACGAGACCGGTGAGCTGGACCGCCTCGGCCACCACCTGGACCACGCAGCCCCGCCGGGAGGTGATCCGCACGCTGCCGCGCGGCTCCTCGGCGGTGATGGTGACCATCTTGGTGATGACCAGGTTCTCCTCGTAGCGGCCGGGGCGGACGGAGATCACCGCTCCGCTGCGGGCCGCCGCGAGCGCCTCGCCGATCGTGCGGTACGGGCCGCCCCGCTGTTCCGGGCACACCGTCAGCACATGGCGCGACATGGCCGTCCTCTCCTGGGGGTCTTCGTCGTCGTCGTTCGTCGGATGGGGCGGTCGCCGGGGGCGTCAGGAGGCCGTGCAGTTGGCGCGGACGGCGGAGGCCGCGATGTGCGCCTTCTCGGTGGCCGTGCCGCTCCAGTCCAGGCCCCGCGAGTGCAGCATCACGGCGATCTTGCCGCCGCTCACCCCGAACTTCCCGGCGTTCACCCAGTTGCCGCGCGTCTTCGGCTGGTCGATCGTGAACTCCCCGGTCTTGCCGCTGTTCGGCGTGGAGGTGTTCTGGACGGTGTAGTAGGCGGGCGCGCCGCCCACCGCCTTGATGTCCGAGTTGTTGGGCACCCAGACGGAGATCTCACAGGAGCCCGTGACGACCGGCGAGGTGGAGAACGTCCAGACCACCGAGTTGTCGTTGTCGTCCTTGGTCGCCGAGCCGGACATCGGCATCGACACGTACTTGCCGTTGCAGTTCGCGTCCTTGTGGCCGCCGGTCGAGCTGCTGGTCCAGCCGGTGGAGCCCTGGTCGTACCAGCCGTTCTGGGCGTAGGAGACCGAGGAGGTGCCGCAGTTGGAGCCGCCGACGGCGTTGTAGGTGGCCTTCGCGGCGGCGGGCGGCGGCGGGGCGGGCTGCTGGGGCGCGGGCTGCTGCGGGGCGGGTTGCTGGGGCGCGGGCTGCTGGGGCGCGGGCTGCTGCGGGGCGGGTTGCTGGGGCGCGGGTTGCTGGGGCGCGGGCTGCTGCGGGGCGGGTTGCTGGGGCGCCGGCTGCTGAGGAGCCTGCTGCTGCCCGGACGGCTGACCGCCACCGGACTGCTGCGTGGTCTTGGTGTTGCCGCTCTGCTGCGTCCCGGTCACGGGGGCCTTGGCCACCGGGGCGGTGCCGCCGGCCGGCTGGTTACCGGGAACCGCCGGGACGCCGGCCGTACCACCCAGGGCGATGCCGGGGACGGTGCCCGTGGGGTCGAGGGGCTGCGCGGTCGCCGGAGGCTCGCCGGTGGCGGGCGGCTCGGTGGGCGCCGGGGTCGGGGCGCCGGTCGTCGGCGGGTCGGTCGGCGCGGGCGGCGGGACGTCGCCGATCTCCGGGCCGTCCACCAACTGGTGGTCCGCCTGGCTCACCCCGCGGCCGTCGCCCCGCTTGTCCTTGGAGCCGTCGGCGCCGTCGGTGATCAGGAACGGCAGGCCCATCAGCACCACGCCCGCCGTGGCGGCCGCGACCAGCGCGGGCCGCTTGAAGCGCCGGCGACCGGGCTCCTCGAACGGCTCGCCGGACTCGGGGTCGCCCCCCTCGACGGCCACCGGCTCCAGGCCGCCGGGCTCCTCGCCGGGCCCGTACCCGGGGTCCGGCACGGCCACGGGGGCCGCCTCCGCCGGGGTCACCGGGCCGTACTCGGGCACCGCCACCTGCTCGGTCGGGGCCTCCGCCGCGGCGGGGACGGCCGCGGCCCCTCGGGGAGCGGAGGACCCGGCCGGCGCGCCCGCCCCCTCCTCCATCTCCCACTCCATCGACGGCAGCTGGATACCCGCCCCGTTCGCGCCCGTACTCGTGCT
This sequence comes from Kitasatospora putterlickiae, assembly GCF_039527695.1. Lineage (NCBI taxonomy): Bacteria > Bacillati > Actinomycetota > Actinomycetes > Kitasatosporales > Streptomycetaceae > Kitasatospora > Kitasatospora putterlickiae. The sequence continues at coordinate 11,060 of NZ_BAAAKJ010000155.1, read as the reverse complement.
CACCGCGGCTCCTCGGCCTCGCATGCAGTTCCCTGTCGGCGGAACCACCCGGCCGACAGGTCCACGGGTGCTCCCACTCCGTCACTACGGGCGGGCCCGGCCGTAGGGTTCACTCGCCCGCCCCGCCGTCGCCGTTCAACTGCGTCAGGACGGCGAAGATGCTGTCCTCCAGGGGCGGCAGGGGCTCCGGCACCGGGATCCGCGGCGGCCCGCCGGCCTCCAGCGGGGGCGGCGGCGGCTGGACCTCGACCCACGAGTCGTCCGACAGCCCGCTCGTGGAATCCGTCAGGTCGGAGTCGACCGACTCGTTGTCCGAATCGTCGCCGAGCCGTGTGCCCGGGTGCTGGTAGAGGTCCTCCTCACCCTCGTACAGCCGCGCCGTGTGCCATGTCGTGGCGGTCCCGTCACGCCCATGACCCGGATCCGGCAGATCCAGCAGATCGGAATCGACGGACACGTTGTCCGAATCATCACCGAGCCGCCTGCCCGGGTGCTGGTAGAGGTCCTCCTCGCCCTCGTACAGCCGCGCCGTCCGCCACGTCGCCGCGGTCCCGTCACGCCCATGACCCGCATCCGGCAGATCCAGCAGATCGGAATCGTCGGACACCTCGTCCGGCTCATCGCCGAGCCGTGTGTCCTCGTGCCGGCCGACGGTGGTGGTGTCGGCCTGCGAGGGCATGGCCGTCACCACCACCGAGTCGTCCGAGGACTCGGTGTGCACCGAGGAGCGCGAAGACAGCGAAGCGTCCGACACGTGGTCCGCACGGCGGCCCCTCGGCACCGGCGGGAGCTGCCCCAGGTGCCGCACCTGCTCCGGGGCCTCCTGGTTCAGCGGTCCGGCGACGTCCTCCGGCAGGTCCAGGTGCTCCTCCCCCGACGAATCGCCGCGGGACGACGAGCTCGACACCTCCCGCTCGTCCCGGGCGGGACGCCGGAAGGTCCCGGCCGGGCCCGTGGGAGACGGTCGCGGGAATTCCGGCCTGAAGGGCGGTGACACCGTGTCCCCGGCCGTGTTGTCGCCCAGGTCCTCCGTGGAGGCACGGCGACCCGGCTCCACGTTCAGCACCGGACGACCCGGCAGCTCGATCGGCTCCGTGCTCAGGTTCTGGTTCTGGTCCTGGTTCTGGTCCTGCGACAGATCCACATCGTCGTTCAGGTTCCGGTTCTGATTCAGGTCCTGCGACAGATCCACATCGTCGTTCAGGTTCCGGTTCTGGCCCAAATCCTGCGCCACGTTCACGTCGTGGACCCGGCCGTCGTTCACCGGATCCCGCCGCACCGTCGTGTTCCCCTCCGTGTCCGGCGGCCTGTTGCCGATCCGGAAGGAGCTGACGGCGCCCCCGGCGTCGCCCACGGCGACCCGGTCCGCCCGCGGCACTCTGGTCGAGCCGGCCACGATGACCACGTCCACCTCGTGCCGCATCCCCTCGGCCAGCCGGCGCAGCCGCAGTTCCAGGGCGCGGGCCTCCCTCAGCGCCTGGCCCGCCGGCACGTCCAGGGAGACCTCGACCACCGGTCGCCGGTCGTCGCCTTCCGCCCTGGGGGCCCTGCCCCGCAGCACGTCCTCCTGGAGCACGTCCGACGTGAACCGCCGGAGGAGCCCGGTCATGGACCGCTCGTCGCCGGCGACCACGTGCAGCCTGACGTCGGGGGCGGTCCGCGGGTTCAGGCTCAGGTCCGGGTGGCGCTCGGACGGCGGCAGCAGCGGCTCCCCGTCCGGCTGCCCGCCGCCCGCCTCCAGCCGCGTCCGCATCCGCTGCTGCCGCTCCTCCGCCATCTGCCGCTCGGTCAGGACGTCCCAACGGGCGGTCAGGTCCACGGCCGTCAGACCGGTGTCCGTGCCGGCCTGCTCGACCAGGTCCTGGAGGCGGCGCCGCTCCACGGGCGGCACCGGCTGGCGCTCCATCACGCCGCGGAGGCGGTCGAAGGGCGCGCCCTCCGCCCCGTCCGCGGCGAGGGCGATCATCCGGTCCAGGCCCTGCGTCCACCGCTCGGCCCGGGTGCCCGAGGCGGTGAGCGCCTCGGGCAGCAGCTTCCGGGCGACGTGGCCGACGCGCAGGAGCCGCTCGTGGTCGGGCCGGTTGCCGACGTCCAGATTCAGCGCACGCGCCACCGTCTCCAGCGCGCTCTTCGGCGCGTTGTGCAGGCGCAGCTCGCCGTCCCGCGTCTCGTCGTTGAAGCGCAGGAAGGCGTTGCGGGGCACGGCGGTCGGCGTGGTGTCGCTGGTGGGGATGTCGATCTCGATCGCCATCAGCTCCTTGCGGGGCAGGGTCTTCCCGTCCTTGTGGTAGACCACCTCCACCTCGACGAAGCCCCGGTACCGCGCGGTCGTGGTACCGATCTTGGCGTTGTTGACGACCTGGCCGCCCTCGACCGTCTCGATGTCGGTGCGGTGCTCGTAGGCGGTGTCGAGGTAGAGGCCGCCGCGCAGGGTCGCCACACCGAGCATGTCGGGGCTGACGGCGCCGCCGGTGACGCGGTTGGCCACGCGGAACGCGCGCTGGGCCCGGACGCCGTCGGTGACCGAGGTCGCGTTGGTCGGGTTGGACTCGCTCCGGGTGTCGGTCGTGATGTACTCCAGCTCCTTGACCTTCATCCGGACCTCCACCCGGACGTCGCCGGCCAGGTCGGTGCGCCCGACCACGAGCGTGGAGCCGCCCGGGCCGTCGGTGATCGTCGGCTCGTCCCGGCCCGGGGGCCGGGGGTTCGCGCCCGGCCCCGGGTTGGGGGTGTCCGGGGTGGCCGGGGTGGCCGGCGTGTGCGGGGTGTGCGGGGTGACGAGCCGGCTGGCCAGCGCCACCGGGTCGATCATCCGGTGCACCAGGCCCTGGACCCGGTCCCAGTTGCCCGATCCCAGGAACGCCTCGGCGCCGTCCGTCAGCTGCTCGCGCGCGTGCGGGGACATGCCGACCGCGCGCACCACGTCGGTGTCGACCAGTCCGTGCGTCCACACCCGGGCGGGCGGGATCTGGGCGGGCGGGCGCGGGGGCGACGCCGGGTCGTCGGTGACCGGCTGGTCGTCGGTGAGCGCCCGCAGCAGGTCCGCGCCGCGCGGGGCGGTCGCGGCGGTGAAGGTCTTGTCCCCGTCGCTCGCGGGCCTGCCCGGCACGTTCTCCCGGGTCTCCGCGACGTCCATGACCACGTCCATGCCGAGGTCGCGCCGGAAGTAGGCCCGCTTGGTGACCATGACGTGCCGGCCCTCGGTGCTGAGCGGCTCCTTCCACTCGACCGAGAAGTGGAGGTTCGCCTCCCCGGTGAAGACGTTGCCCATCGGCTTCACCTTGGTGGTGTTGCCGGACCCGGCGCGGTTGGACCAGGTCTCGCGGGTGTTGTTGCCGGACGACACCGCCAGGGTGTCGCCGGCGTAGAACATGCCGGTCGAGACCGCCACGCCGATCCGGGCCTGGTGGTTGGAGCCGGTGCCGCCGCCGGTCACCCCGTCGGCCGCGGAGTGGCCGTGCTCGACCTGCGTCCCGGTGTTGAACTCGGTGGTCGTGGTGTTCCCCGTGTGCTCCAGCCGCTTGACGGAGGCGCCGATCCTGATGGTCACGCCGCCGTCCGAGACCACCAGCTGGCGGCCCGACATCATGGTCTTGAGCTGGTCGTGCAGGTTGTCCGGGCCGAGCGCTTCGTAGAGCTTGTGGCGCAGCCCGGAGCGGCCCAGCTTGTGCAGCCACTTGTCGACGTTCCGGCCGCCGAACTCGCCCGGGTCGCCGCTGCCGCGCAGCACGGCCTTGCCGAAGTCGGTCGCCGCCGTCCCGACGTCCCGGTTGCCGGGCGTGTAGACGTTGGTGACCACGTCGGAGGAGCCGAGCACGTGGTCCTGCCAGACGCGGTCCGGGACGGTGCGCCGGTTCTCCGGTGTCAGGTCGGCGTACTTGGGGGTGACGACCTCCGCCGCCATCGTGATCGGCCCCAGCCTGGTCGTGCTGGGGATCAGCCCGCCCGTCCAGCCGCGGATCTCCACCCGGTACTCGACGTCGACGTCGGACACCACGGCGTCGGAGACGTTCTTCGCCCGGTTGACGGCCGTGCCGGAGCTCTGCAGGTTGCCGCCGGTCGAGGACTCGCGGCGGTAGGAGTAGTCGCCCGTCAGCGTCACCCCGGGGCTGCCGCCCTGTTCCTTCTGCACCCGGCCGGTGAGCCCGAGCAGGCCCGTCACCCGGTCCCGGATGTCCCGCATCACGCCGTGGCCGGTCCGGTTCTGCGTCCCGACCTCGAACTCCCCGTCCTTCACGGTGTACTTGACGACGGGTTCCGACGCCAGGACGGCCCGGACGACCACCTCGGCCGACCAGCCCGGGCCGGCGACCGGCACCTTGAGCACCCCGCCCCGGGTGAGCTGGGAGAGCCTGGCCTGCATCGCGGTCGCGCCGAGCTCCGAGCGGAGGGTGTGCTCCAGCGAGTCGGAGATGCCCCCGCGCCACTGGAAGCGGTCCTCCAGCGCCTGCCGGACGTCGCGGAACAGCCGGTCGCCGCCGGGCGTCCCCTGCTCGTTCTTGAAGGAGACCACGGAGGCGGCGCCGAGCTCGTTGCGCGGCAGCGGTGGCCGGGCGTCCGTGGCCGGTGCCTCGGCGCGGGCCTTGACGCTGTACTCGGTGCTGATGTCCCCCTTGACCTCGGTGACCCCGTACCCGCCGCCCTCCAGCGCCACCGTCAGCTTGACCGTCCCGCGGTGGATCTCCTGCGCCTCGCGGATCTTGCTGTTCGAGTACAGCTTGTCGTTGGCGTCGTCCCGGATGCCGCCGCGGACCCTGATCTCCTGGCTGAGCTGCACCTGGCCGGAGGGCATGTCCTTCACCGGGGCGTAGCCGACGGCCCCCTGCCGGAGGTCGAACTTGCTGGTGTACCGCTGTTCGGTGGTGAAGGTGCTGGACTCGTTCTGCCGGCTCAGGTCGGCCTTCTCGCTCGTCCGCAGCAGTTGCGTGTCCTCGACCGTGGCCTTGACCGTCACCTTGATGCCGTGCTCCGCGAGCGCGGCGAACGCGGCGACGACCTTGTCCCGGTCGAACGCGGTCAGCACGAACTCGTCGCCGCGGCTCATCGCGCTGAGCTTGGCGGCCAGCGAGGGCTGGGTGACGACCTGCATCACCTCGGCGCGGATCTGCGGCCACAGGCCGCCGAACTGCTTCTGCCCGGCCTCCTCCATCCTCGTCCGGATCTCGTCCAGCGAGCCGATGTCGCGGACGACGGTGGACTCCGGCAGGCGGTGGGGCCCCGACTCGACGGGTGCCGCGGGCGCGTACTGCCGCAGGTCCGACTGCGGCATCAGGGAGCGGAACCCGACCGGGACCTCGACCGTGTCGCCCAGCTTCTCCTTCCCCCGGTGGATCACCACCTCCAGGTGGCCCTCCCCGTCGAGGACCGCGCCGTTCTCCTTCGTCTTGGTCGTGACCGCGGTCTCCAGCGTCCGGCCGGAGACGACGATCTTGTCCTTGCCCCACCGCTTCCCGAAGCTGGCGCCGGCGTTCACCTCGTCGGTGCCCATCCGGCCACCGCCCTGGAGCTGCAGGAACCCGGTCACCACCTTGCGGCGGAGCCTGGTCATGACCGTGCCGGCGCCGGTGTTGAACTCGGTGTCCTTGGTGGTCGCCACCACGCGCATCCCGCGGTTGGCGGCCTTCACCTCGGCCCAGACGTCGCTGCCCGGCACCCGGACGATCACGGACTCGCCGTTCGTCAGGCCCTTGAAGTCCTGCTGGAGGCGGCCGAAGCCGAACTCGGCCACCAGCCGGTCCGACAGGGCGCGCCCGTGGAAGTCGAGCGCCTCCTCGGCCCGGGCGATCCTCGCGGCGGCGGCCTCGTCCCGGGCGGCCCGCTCGCGGAGCGCGTCGGCGTCGAGGCCGGCGTCGTCCTCGGTGGTCCGCTCGCGGACGGTCCGCCGGTGGGCCTCCTTCTCCTCGGCGACGCTCCGGCGCAGGGCGTCGACCACGCCCGCCATGGCCTGCCGCCGCACCGGCAGGACATCGTTCTCCGGCCTGCCCAGGTTCTCCATCCGGACCGTGTCGTGGTCCCCCCGCGCCGAGGAGCGCACGTGCGGGTCGCCCTTGACGTGGACGTCCAGCATGATCGCGGAGGAGTGCAGGCGCGGCTGCCGCAGCAGGCTGTCGTCGATGGCGCCCTGCCGGTTGTCCTCGATGTCCTTGGCCAGGGCGGCCCGGGTCTCGCGCTCCGGGACGCCCACCTCGATCGGTGTCCTCAGCACGTTCGGGTCCGCCGGATCGAGCCTGGGCACCGCGGCGGTGGTGGTCTCGCGCTCGCCCTTCGGCCGGTAGCCCACCTCGATCAGCAGGTTCCCGCGGAAGACCTCGGTGAGCTCCGTGGTCTTGGCCCGCGAGAAGAACTTGGAACTGGTCGTCAGCTCGTCGGCGCGGGTCTTGTCGCGGTTGAGGCCGAAGGCGTCGAGCGTCGCCCGCATGATCTTGAAGAAGTCGCCGCGGCCCTGGATGCCGATGCCGCCCGACCGGTTCGAGGCCTTGGACTCGCCGAGCGTCACCACCCGGTCGCCGCCGCCCTCGTACTCGTACTTGGCCTTCTGGGTGTGGTGGACCAGGCCTGCCACGTCACCGCGGAGCGTGATGGTCCCCTGGTGGGCGTCGGTCCCCACCGGGATGTGCAGCACGTCCCCGCGCGACAGCGCCGACACCAGGGCGCGCAGGTTGGTTCCGCTGAAGACGCTCTCGGCGAGCGCCCGGGCGAAGGACTCCCGGTTCGGCGTGTCGGCGGGGATCTCCGCCTCGATCCGCCGGCCGAGCTCCCGGACCAGTTCGGTGTCCGCCTTGCCGAGGCTGCTCACCATGTGCGCGCCGGAGAGCACGCCGCGGTCGAGGACGGACTGCGGCACCTGCGGGCCCGGTGCGACGCGCTTTCCCTCGCGGACGGCCTCACGCCGGAGACGCTCCTCCTCCAGCTGCTGGGGGGTCATCCGCTCCCCGTCGGAGTCCTCGTCGGAGTCCTCTTCCTTCGGGCGGATGACGTCCTCGTCCTCGTCCTCCGCCTTCCGCTTGCCCTCAACCGCCTTCCGCCGCTCCTCGGCGTGGCGCCGCTCCTCCTCCAACTCCTCGGGCGTCTTCCGCACCTCGCCCGACTCCTCATCGGAGTCCTCGTCCTCGTCCTTCAGACGGGTGACGTCCTCGTCCTCGCCGTCCGCCTTCCGCTTGCCCTCGACCGCCCTGCGCCGCTCCTCCTCCAACTCCTCGGGCGTCTTCCGCACCTCGCCCGACTCCTCATCGGAGTCCTCCTCCTTCGGGCGCGTGACGTCCTCGTCCTCGCCGTCCGCCTTCCGCTTCCCCTCAACCGCCGACTTCTCCGCCGTCCTCCGCTCGCTGTCGGCGTCCTGCCTCACCCGCCGCCTGCGGACGAGCACTTCCTCCTCGTCGTCGGTGGTGGACTTCGACTCCTCCTCCTCGACCCGGCGCCGCTCCTCCCGCGCCTCCCGCTGGGCGCGCTCCAGCTCCTGCCGGCGCGTGGCGGCCTCGACGGTCGAGTAGCCCTCGCGCTCGTCGTGGTCGAGCCGCACCGGGCGACCGTCCGTGGGGCCGAACAGCGCCAGCTCCGCGTGCCCCTCGCGCACCTGCACCAGGCTGACCCGCAGGTCCAGCGCGGCGGCGGTGAGCACCGCGAAGGCGTCCCGCACCGAGGCCGGGTCGCTCACGCCGTCCCAGCCCTGCTCCCGCCAGGCCGCGATCTCCCGTTGCAGGGCGCCCACGAAGTCCGGCCAGTCGGCCGGCTCGTTGCCCATCCAGCGGGCCCAGGCCGTGTACAGCTCGTGCGCCTCCCGGGCCAGTTCGGGCGTCTCCAGGAACCGGGACTCGACCAGGGCGCGCAGCGCCTTCTCCGCCTCGGCCGGGTCGGCGGCCAGCCGCTCGGCCTCGGCCTCGTCGTCGAACAGCCTCCGCAGCACCTGCGGGTCGTCCTCGACGAGCGCGCGCAGCATCGAGGCGCCGGCCGGCTCGTCGTCCGGGCGGACGGCGTTCCGGGCGACGGGGGCGCCGTTGGCGGCGGGGGTGGAGTGCTGCCGGGAGCCCTCCTGCCCCGGCTCGCCCCAGACCTCGGTGATCCGGCCGCCCTCGCGTCGGAGGTGCACGGTGACGCCGCCGACGGTGCCGTCCAGGACGCCGTCCAGGGGCAGCGGTCCGGTCCGGCGGGCCTGGTCGAGCACGACGCCGGCCGCGTAGCGGATGTCGTCGGCCGACCACTCGCGCGGCAGGCCGGGACCGCGCGGGTCCCGCCAGGCGGCCTCGGCGAAGTCCGGCCGGAGCGTGCCCACGTCGAACTGCGGGTCGACGGCGGCCGGTTGCTCGTCCGGCCGGCGCGGGCCGGGCTCGCGCAGCGCGGCGGGGCCTTCGGTCGGCAGCACCCGCGGCGAGTAGACGGTCACCGGGCCGGCCAGGTCGAACAGCTGCCGCAGCGGGCCGCCCTGCCGGTTCCAGCCGAAGGCGGGCAGCAGCGGGCCCAGCAGCGTCGAGGGGGTGGAGCCGGCCGCCTCCTGCGGGGTGAGGCTGCGGAAGGCTCCCTCGGGCCGGGCCACCGGGACGACGGTGACGTTGACCAGCAGCGGCTGGCGGCCCTGGTTGCCCTGGGCCCAGGTCAGGGCGACGTCCCGGTTCACCTGGTCGGTGTAGGCGCGGATCTGCTGCTCCGTCACCCCGGCCTGCCGGCCGACGTGCAGCGGGACGACGATGTCGAGGCCCTGCTGGCCGGAGTTGAAGAGCACCCGCCGGACCTGCAGCTGCCCCGTCCCGACGGCGACCGCGCGGGGGGCGCCGCCGGCGATCAGCTGGTGCTGGTCCCAGCCCTCGGTGGCGCCGCCGGGCTGGAGCTCGGTGGGCCGGTAGGCGAGGTGCCGGCCGTTGCGGCTGAGGCCCTCGATCCGGACGCCGTTCGCCTCCCCGATCCAGCGGTAGGTCCGGTCGTCGATCCGGACCCGGTGGAACGCCCCGGCGTGCGCGGTCTCGACGGCCTGGAGGACGCCGACGCGGCCCCAGTCGCGCGGGAACATGGTCCGGACCGAGCCGTCGCGCGGCTCGAACCAGCGGTTGCGGAACTGCGAGAGCGGCGCGTCGGGGGCGACCCGCGCGTCGAGGAACCGCACCCGGGCCTGGTAGGTGCCGTTGACGTGGATGGGTCCGCGGTCGATCACCTCGACGCCGCGCAGGCGGTGCCAGGTGGCGAGGTCCAGGTCCGAGCGCGGGACGAACTCCTGGTGCAGGCCGGTGAAGAACTGCCGGTCGCCGTAGCGGGAGACGTCCTGGGCCCGCTGCCCGTACCGCAGGACGCTCTCGGGCCGGGAGGGCGCGTAGTCGAGCGCCGGGTCCCGCGGCGGCAGCGGGCCGAGGTCGGACAGGCCGTCCCAGGCCGCGGTCGACCGGCGGGGGCGGGTCGGCGGCGGCGGGGCCGCGGACTCGTGCGGCTCCGGCTGGGTGTCGGCGGGGCGGAAGGAGAGGAACGTGCCGCCGTGGACCTCGCCCTCGATCCGCACGCCGGCGTACTCGCCGGTCCAGCGGTGCCGGCCGCCGCCGGCCGGGGCGACCGCGTTGCCGCGCAGCGCGTCGAGGTAGGCCTGCTCGGCGGCGTAGACGGCGTCGTCCTCGGTCCAGTTCCGGGGGAAGAGCCGGCGCCGCTGGGCGGTGTCGGTGGTGAGCAGGTCGCCGGCGGCGCTCTCGGTGTCGACGCCGACGGCGCGGCGGCCCCGGCCGGGCCGGGCGGCCTCGTACTCGACGTGCAGGACGCCGTTGGCGTGCTGCTCGACGATGCCCGAGGGCCGGCGCCGGTCCGAGCCGGCCGGCGGGAGCAGGTGACCGATCCCGGTGCGGCGGTCGCCGTAGAGCGAGGCCTGCCGGACGTCCTCGCCGAAGGAGGCCCGGGGCGGGAGCGGACGGCCGTCGGGGGCGAGGTGGGGTGCGAGCCGGGAGTGCCGGGTGCCGAACACCTCGTCGATGGCGGAGCCCAGTTCACGCAGGCCGCGCGGGGCCAGGGTGGGCACGCCGTCGATCTGGCGGCCGCCGATGCCGGCGAGCTGGTCGGCGCTGATCCGGCCGTGCTCCACCCGGTCGGAGGACATGATGGTGCCGTCGGTGTAGACGGTGTGGCGGTTCTGGTAGCGGCGGTACTCGTCGTCGAGGCCGAGCAGGTGGCCGATCTCGTGGGCGAGCGTGTCCGGGGTCGACTCCAGGGACCAGGTCTCGTTGTTCTCGTGGAGCCTGGTGCTGAAGAGGTCGACGATGTGGACGTGGTGGTTCACGTCGGCCGAGTGGTCGACGAACTCGGGCCGCACCCGCAGCACGCTGCCGTCGGGCAGCCGGTGGCCGGTGTTGTAGGCCGCGTTGACGCCGTCCCAGGCCCGGTCGATGACCGCCCCGATCTGGGCGTCGGTGAACCGCTCCACGGGGGCGTCGTAGCCGTAGCCCTCCTCGATGCCCGCCTCGGCCGGCTCGCGGCGGATGTGGATGCGCACCACGATCTCGGTGGCGGCGTCGCCGTTCTCCAGGTAGCCGCGCCGCACCTCGTACCCGCGGAGGAAGGAGGCGGAGACGGAGCGCCGGAAGGCGTCGGCCGGGGCCCGGACCTCGCGGGCCGCGGTGACCTGGGCGAGCTCGGTCTCGGCGGGGTCCACCAGCATGGTGAGGTCGTCGCCGTGGTCGGTCTGAGCCGGGGAGGACTCCCGCTCGGACAGCATCTCGGTGTCGTCGCCCTCGGCGCCGCGGTGCTCCGTGCCCTCGTCGGCGATCTTGACGACGGTCTCGCTGTCCGGGCCGTGGCGGGTGGTGCCGTGCTGGTCGGTCACCTCCAGCCGGACGTGCAGGGCGTGGGCCAGCAGCGGGGCGAGCGCGTCGCCGAGCCCGGCGTCGTGGGTGCCGTCCGAGGCCGCCAGCTCGTGCCGCAGCGCGCGGATCTCCCGGGCGGTGTCCAGGCCCGGGGTCCGGTGCGGGCGGAAGGCGGTGAGCACCTCGGAGGGCAGGTCCTCGACCGGGGTCCGCTGGAGGTACTCGGCCACCTCGACCGCCATCAGCCGGCGCGGCTCCGACCGGTCGGCGGTCGGCGGGAGGCCGTGGTGGGCG
>NZ_BAAAKJ010000154.1:29100-35347 GCF_039527695.1 Kitasatospora putterlickiae | reverse complement strand
CGACCCCGCGCTGCTGCTTGGGCTGGGCGCCGCCGCCGGGACGGCCGGGGCCGCGGCGGTCGGCGGAGTTGGTGACGTCCATCGGGAGCATGACCAGCGCGGTGGTGCCGCCGGAGTCGCTGGGGCGCAGCTGGATGCGGATGCCGTGGCGCAGCGACAGGCGGCCGACCACGAAGAGGCCCATGCGGCGGGAGACGGAGACGTCCACCGTCGGCGGGTTGGCGAGGCGTTCGTTGATCTCGGCGAGGTCGTCGGGGCTCAGGCCGATGCCGGTGTCGTGGATCTCGACGAGCACCCGGCCGTCCGGCAGCGCGTGGCCGGTGACCCGGACGCGGGTCTGCGGGCTGGAGAACGAGGTGGCGTTCTCCAGCAGCTCGGCGAGCAGGTGGACGAGGTCGTTGACGACGCGGCCGGCGACCTCGGCCGACGGCACGGCGGCGAGCTCGATGCGCTCGTACTGCTCCACCTCGGACGCGGCGGCGCGGAGCACGTCGACCAGCGGGACCGGGCGGGTCCAGCGGCGGCCCGGGTCCTCGCCGGCGAGGACGAGGAGGTTCTCGCCGTTGCGGCGCATGCGGGTCGCGAGGTGGTCCAGCTTGAAGAGGTTGGCCAGCTGGTCCGGGTCCGCCTCGCGGCTCTCCAGCTCGGAGATGAGCGACAGCTGGCGCTGGATGAGGCCCTGGCTGCGGCGGGAGAGGTTGGTGAACATCGCGTTGATGTTGCCGCGCAGCAGGGCCTGCTCGGCGGCGAGGCGGACGGCCTCGCTGTGCACCATGTCGAAGGCGTGCGCCACGTGGCCGATCTCGTCCGCGGAGTCGACGGCGACCGGTTCGACGGTGACGTCCACGTCGTGCGGGTCGTTCTCGGAGAGCGTCTTGACCAGCTCGGGCAGCCGCCGCTCGGCGACGTCCTCGGCCGCGGCCTGCAGACGGGTCAGCGAGCGCACCATCGAGCGGGCGATCAGACCGGCGCCACCGAGCGCGACGAGCAGCACCAGCGCGACGGCGGCACCGATGATCAGGGCCTCGGTGTCGGCCTGGGCCTGGAGCTCCTGGGCCTTTCCGTCGAGGTCCTCGATCAGCTTGGACTCGATCCGGCGCTCGGCGGCGAGCTTGGCGGTGGACTGCTCGTACCAGTCCTTGTAGCTGACGGTGTCGCCCGCGTGGATGCCGCCCTGCCGGAGGACCGAGCGCGCGTAGCGGTCGGCCGCGGCGACCACCGAGTTGAAGGTCAGCTGGCTGCGCAGGTTGTCCAGGTCGTGCGAGGTGTAGATGGCCTTGAAGCTGGCGTGCGCGTTGTCGTAGGACTCGCGCAGCCGGAAGCCGAAGGACTCGTCGCTCGGGCTGAGGTCGGGGCCGCCGGGGTTGGCGAGCGCGGCGCTGATCAGCGCGCGCTGCTGGGAGGTGGAGTTCTTGGCGAGCGAGAACTGCTGCAGGGCGCGGGTCGAGGTGACCAGCTCGCGGTTGTTGGACGCGAGCGCGATGTCCTGGGTGATCGACAGCAGGTCGCGGATGATCACGTCGTACGCGGTGATCGTCGCCTGGATGTTCTGGTTGTTCTGGTACGGGTTGCCGCGCGCTTCGGAGATCGAGTTCAGGTCCCGGCGGATCTGGAAGAGCAGCGCGTTGTCGCCGGCGCGCTCCAGGCTCTCGAACTTGTCCGAGGACGCGATGAAGGTGCGGCTGAGGTCGTCGGTGACCTTGCGGGCGGCGACGATGTCGTCGTCCAGCGGCGCGGTGGGCTTGGCGGTGATCGGGCCGGCGCTGACGTCCCGCTCGTTCTGCAGGGCGTTGGCGAGGTCGGTCGCCTTCTTGGCGAGGTCCGAGAGGCTGGCCATCTGGGCCAGCTGCTGCGAGGTTTCGAGCGAGGTCTGGATGCGCAGGCCGCCGAGGATCAGCGCGACCAGCACGGGGAGCGCGAGCAGGGCGATCAGCTTGCTGCGGATCCGCCAGTTGCGCATGGCGAGGCGGCTCACGCCCTTGGCGCGCCGGCGGGTCAGGGAGCTGCGGAGCTTGCCGCGCGCCGACTTCCGCTCCGCGCCGTCCTCCTCCGGCCCGCCGACCACGTCGGGTACCGGTTCGGCCGGGCCGTCGGGCGCCGCCGCCTGCTGGGGGGCTGCCACGGGCTCACGCGACTCCGGGTCACCCGCGGCGCCGCTACCCCTTTTGAAACGTCCCTGCACTGGCGTCGCAACCTCTGGACCGGGCGTCCCGCCGCGTCGCCACGGCCTGGACGGTGTCGAGTTTCCATCCGCACCCCGGCCGGTCCGGGAGAGCGGGTCACCGGGGTGGACAGCTCCCTACCCACGGTCCGTGGCATTCCAGCACAGCCGGGGAATCCCAACAAGGGCGGACGGGGCACACCGGACGGCACTACGCACCGCGCGCGGGTTCTCACCGACTGTGCGGCAAACGGACCGGAATACCACCTTTTTCGGACACTCGCCGGAGGCATGCCAAGCCGTCCCGAGATCAATGAGAGGGGTAGAGCTTCGGGTATGCCCGATATTTCCGATATGTCGGCAAAGGGTGATGCGGCGATATGTCGGATATTGGAGATATGCTCTGCGATTTGTGACCAAAATCACAGATGAATGTGTAGCTTTGGTCACGGTGACTGTGGAAAGAGATCCGTAACCTTGCTGTATCCGGAGCACGGCCCCGATCAGCCTGCCCAGAATCTCCCCGAATCACTCAGGCCGGGTGCCGATCGCGGTCCGATCGCCCGGCCGCGACCTTGAGGTGCTGACGAGATGTCCCAGGCGAAGAAGGCCACCGAGTCCACGCCGACCAGCCGCTCCACGGCGAACCCGCGTCGGACGACGCTGGCCTCGGTCGCGGACTTCGGCCAAGTCCCCGGCGCCCGCGGGCCCGAGGGCGCCGCGACCTACGCGACCGAGCTGCCGGCCGCCACCGCCAACCCGCGCCGCACCCAGCTGATGGCCGCCCCGGTGGTGAACGTCCCGCGGGGCTGAGGCGTTCCGCGGGACCGACGCGTTCCGCACCCGCCCGACAGGCGCCGTCACCCCGGTGACGGCGCCTGTTCGTCCTGTGGCGGGCCAGGTCAGGGCCCACGCGATAGCCTGGGCAGCGGTTCAGCGCCCGGGCGCGCCCCGGGCGGCCGTCTCAGCGAGGGGTAGCCCAGCCGTGCGCATTGCCAGGTTTTCCGTCCGGGAAGGGAGCCCTGCCGCCGGCAGCGTCTCCTTCGGTGTGGTCGAGGGCGACCCGGCCCGGCCCGAGTCACTGGTGGTCCACGCCCTGGCCGGCCACCCGTTCGGCCAGCCCCAGCCGACCGGCGAGAGCTACCGCTTCCAGGACGTCCGGCTGCTCAGCCCGATGCTGCCCAACAAGATCGTCGCGGTCGGCCGCAACTACGCCGCGCACGCCGCCGAGCTGGGCAACGAGGTCCCGGACGTCCCGCTCACCTTCTTCAAGCCGTCCACCTCGGTGATCGGCCCGACCGAGAGCATCGCCTACCCGCCGTTCTCCTCGGACGTCCAGCACGAGGCCGAACTGGCCGTGGTGATCGGCCGGATGTGCCGCGAGGTGCCGCTGGACCGGGTCCCCGAGGTGATCCTCGGCTACACCTGCGCCAACGACGTCACCGCGCGCGACGTCCAGCAGCGCGAGGGCCAGTGGGCCCGCGCCAAGGGCTTCGACACCGCCTGCCCGCTCGGCCCGTGGATCGAGACCGACCTCGACCCGTCCGACCTGGCCGTCACCTGCACGGTCAACGGCGAGCTCCGGCAGGCCGGCCGCACCTCGCAGATGGTCCGCTCGGTGGCCGAGCTGATCGTGCACGTCTCCGAGGCCATGACGCTGCTGCCGGGCGACGTGGTGCTCACCGGCACGCCCGCCGGGGTCGGCCCGATCAACGTCGGCGACGAGGTCGCCGTCACCGTCGAGGGCATCGGCACGCTGGCCAACACGGTGGTCAAGCGTGGCTGACGCGCCCGCCGTGCGGGTCCGCTTCTGCCCGTCCCCGACCGGCAACCCGCACGTGGGCCTGGTCCGCACCGCCCTGTTCAACTGGGCCTTCGCCCGCCACCACGGCGGCACCCTGGTCTTCCGGATCGAGGACACCGACGCGGCGCGCGACTCCGAGGAGTCCTACGAGCAGCTGCTCGACGCGATGAAGTGGCTCGGCTTCGACTGGGACGAGGGCCCGGAGGTCGGCGGCCCGCACGCCCCGTACCGCCAGTCGCAGCGGATGGACGTCTACGCCGACGTCGCCCGCCGGCTGCACGAGGCCGGCCACGCCTACCACTGCTACTGCTCCACCGAGGAGCTGGACGCCCGCCGCGAGGCCGCCCGCGCGGCCGGCCGGCCGTCCGGCTACGACGGCCACTGCCGCGACCTGACGGACGACCAGGTCGCCGTCTACCGGTTGGCACGGCGCGAGCCGATCCTGCGCTTCCGGATGCCGGACACCACCATCGCCTTCGACGACCTGGTGCGCGGCAAGCTCTCCTTCGAGCCGGAGAACGTCCCGGACTACGGCATCGTCCGGGCCAACGGCGCGCCGCTGTACACCCTGGTCAACCCGGTGGACGACGCCCTGATGGGCATCACCCACGTGCTGCGCGGCGAGGACCTGCTCTCCTCGACCCCGCGCCAGATCGCGCTCTACGCCGCGCTCGCCGACATCGGCGTCGGGGACGGCACCACCCCGCGCTTCGGCCACCTGCCGTACGTGATGGGCGAGGGCAACAAGAAGCTCTCCAAGCGCGACCCGCAGGCCTCGCTCAACCTGTACCGCGAGCGCGGCTTCATCCCCGAGGGCCTGCTCAACTACCTGTCGCTGCTCGGCTGGTCGCTCGCCGAGGACCGCGACGTCTTCACCGTGGACGAGCTGGTCGCGGCCTTCGACATCACCAGGGTCAACGCCAACCCGGCCCGCTTCGACCTGAAGAAGTGCGAGGCGATCAACGCCGACCACCTGCGCCGGCTGGCCCCGGAGGACTTCGTCCGCCGCCTGGTGCCGTACCTCCAGGCCCCGGGCCTGCTGCCGGCCGAGCCGACCGCCGGGCAGCTGGAGCTGCTGGCGGCGGTGGCGCCGCTCACCCAGGAGCGGATGGTGGTGCTCGGCGAGATCGTCGGCATGGCGGGCTTCCTGTTCGTCGCGCCGGAGGACTTCGCGGTCGACCCGGACGACGCGGCCAAGGTGCTCACCGCGGACGCCCGGCCGGTGCTGGAGGCGAGCGTCGGGGCGCTGGAGGCGCTCGGCGACTTCAGCCCGGAGCCGATCCAGGCCGCGCTGCGCGAGGCCCTGGTGGAGGGGCTGGGCATCAAGCCGAAGTTCGCCTTCACCCCGCTGCGGGTGGCGGTGACCGGCCGACGGGTCTCCCCGCCGCTGTTCGAGTCGATGGAGCTGCTCGGACGCCCCGAGACGCTGCGCCGGCTGACCGCCGCGCTGGCGGCCCTCCCGGCGGCCTGACCCCGCCCGCGGACCCGGTCGCGCACCGGGTCCGCGGCCTCCCCGGACGTCACCCGACGGCCCCCTGTCCGCTGCCTGGGGTTATCGATTTTGGAGCCGGGGCGGACGTCGGGTAATGTTCTTTCTGCGCCGCCCGGGAGGGCAACGACGAGGGAGCGAAAGCCCCCCGCCGGAGCCGGAACGGAAGGCGCGAGCTGGAGTGAGGCCCGACAGGGGTTCAACTCTGGTGGGGTATGGTGTAATTGGCAGCACGAGTGATTCTGGTTCATTTAGTCTAGGTTCGAGTCCTGGTACCCCAGCGCAGTACCGCGGTCCGCCTGGACCGTACAATTCAAGAACAAGCCCCCGTTGTGTAGCGGCCTAGCACGCTGCCCTCTCACGGCAGTAGCGCCGGTTCGAATCCGGTCGGGGGTACTGGTTCCGCGAGGAACCGCCTGGAAAGCCCCCGTTGTGTAGCGGCCTAGCACGCTGCCCTCTCACGGCAGTAGCGCCGGTTCGAATCCGGTCGGGGGTACTGGTTCCGCAAGGGACCACCAGGAGCCCCCGTTGTGTAGCGGCCTAGCACGCTGCCCTCTCACGGCAGTAGCGCCGGTTCGAATCCGGTCGGGGGTACCGAAGCGAGAAGCCGATGGGTCACCTCATCGGCTGATTGCTTTGCGTTGGGGTATGGTGTAATTGGCAGCACGAGTGATTCTGGTTCATTTAGTCTAGGTTCGAGTCCTGGTACCCCAGCCAGAAAAGGAAGGCCCCGGTTCCCGGGGTCTTTTTGCTTTTCCGGACCCGGGAATTCCGCGAAGCCGGTTCCGCCGAC
>NZ_BAAAKJ010000154.1:23788-29084 GCF_039527695.1 Kitasatospora putterlickiae | reverse complement strand
TCGACGCCGAGCGGGGCCCTTTTCGGTGGGTCGGGTGGGGGCGGGGGAAGGGTGGGGTCAGCTGCGGCGCAGGGCCTCGGTGAGCCGGTTGGCGGCCTCGATGATGGCCTGCGCGTGCAGCCGCCCGGGGTGGCGGGTCAGGCGCTCGATCGGTCCGGAGACCGAGACGGCGGCCACGACGCGGTTGGAGGGGCCGCGGACCGGCGCGGAGACGGACGCCACGCCCGGCTCGCGCTCCCCGATCGACTGGGCCCAGCCGCGCCGCCGGACGCCGCTGAGCGCGGTGGCGGTGAAGCGGGCGCCCTGGAGACCGCGGTGCAGCCGCTCGGGCTCCTCCCAGGCCAGCAGGACCTGGGCGGCCGAGCCGGCCTTCATCGGCAGGGTGCTGCCGACCGGGACGGTGTCCCGCAGACCGGAGAGCCGCTCGGCGGCCGCGACGCAGATCCGCATCTCGCCCTGCCGGCGGTAGAGCTGTGCGCTCTCGCCGGTGACGTCGCGCAGATGGGTCAGGACCGGGCCCGCGGTGGCGAGCAGCCGGTCCTCACCCGCCGCGGCGGAGAGTTCGGACAGGCGGGGGCCGAGGATGAAACGCCCCTGCATGTCCCTGGTGACCAGGCGGTGGTGTTCGAGTGCGACGGCGAGTCTGTGGGCCGTGGGGCGCGCCAGACCGGTGGCGGCGACCAGCCCCGCCAACGTGGCGGGGCCCGACTCCAGTGCGCTCAGCACCAGAGCGGCCTTGTCGAGCACGCCGACGCCGCTAGAGTTGTCCATGCCCTAAGACTGCAGTCTCATTCCGCGAGACGCAAGTTCAATCTTCCGAGAAAAGCGCCACTCTGGATGCAGCAGCCCGGGAGACATCCAGGATGCGGCCCCGTCAAGGCGTCCGCATCGTGGACAGCGTCCGGCGTGCAGGCCGCGCGACGCGTGCCGCACGGGGCGGCGACAGCTTCTACCCCGACACACGAGAAGGCCGGCAACGCGGCCGGCTGGAGGGAACCCGATGGGACGGACACTCGCAGAGAAGGTCTGGGACGACCACGTCGTGCGGCGCGCGGAGGGCGAGCCCGACCTGCTCTTCATCGACCTGCACCTGCTCCACGAGGTGACCAGCCCGCAGGCCTTCGACGGCCTCCGGCTGGCCGGGCGCACGGTCCGCCGCACCGATCTCACGATCGCCACCGAGGACCACAACACCCCGACCCTGGACATCGACAAGCCGATCGCCGACCCGGTCTCCAGGGTCCAGCTGGAGACCCTGCGCAGGAACGCGGCCGAGTTCGGCGTCCGGATCCACTCGCTGGGCGACGTCGAGCAGGGCGTCGTGCACGTGGTCGGCCCGCAGCTGGGCCTGACCCAGCCCGGCACCACCGTGGTCTGTGGCGATTCCCACACCTCCACCCACGGCGCGTTCGGCGCGCTGGCGTTCGGCATCGGCACCAGCCAGGTCGAGCACGTGCTGGCCACCCAGACGCTGCCGCTGGCCCCGTTCCGCACCATGGCGATCACCGTCGAGGGCGAGCTGCCCGAGGGCGTCACCGCCAAGGACCTCATCCTGGCGATCATCGCCCGGATCGGCACCGGCGGCGGCCAGGGCTACGTCCTGGAGTACCGCGGCTCGGCGATCCGCGGCCTCTCCATGGAGGCCCGGATGACCGTCTGCAACATGTCCATCGAGGCGGGCGCCCGGGCCGGCATGATCGCCCCCGACGAGACCACCTTCGAGTACCTCAAGGGCCGTCCGCACGCCCCGCAGGGCGAGGACTGGGACGCCGCGGTCGAGTACTGGAAGACCCTGGCCACCGACGAGGACGCGGTCTTCGACCACGAGATCTTCATCGACGCCGCCGAGCTGACCCCGTTCGTCACCTGGGGCACCAACCCCGGCCAGGGCGCCCCGCTCGGCTCCGCCGTGCCGGACCCGGCCTCCTTCGCCGACCCGCAGGAGCGGATCGCCGCCGAGAACGCCCTGGCCTACATGGGCCTGGAGGCCGGCACCCCGCTGCGCGAGGTCGAGGTCGACGCGGTCTTCGTCGGCTCCTGCACCAACGGCCGGATCGAGGACCTGCGCGCCGCCGCCGACCTGCTGCGCGGCCGCCGGATCGCCGACGGCGTGCGCATGCTGGTCGTCCCCGGCTCCGTCCGGGTCGCCCTGCAGGCCGTCGAGGAGGGCCTGGACCAGGTGTTCACCGCCGCCGGCGCCGAGTGGCGGCACGCGGGCTGCTCGATGTGCCTGGGCATGAACCCCGACCAGCTCGCCCCCGGCGAGCGCTGCGCCTCCACCTCGAACCGCAACTTCGAGGGCCGTCAGGGCAAGGGCGGACGCACCCACCTGGTCTCGCCGCAGGTCGCCGCCGCGACCGCCGTCCTGGGCCGTCTGGCGGCCCCCGCCGATCTGGTGGCCGACGCCGCCGTGGAGGTCTGAGCAGCATGGAGAAGTTCACCACCCACACCGGCCGGGCCGTGCCGCTGCGCCGCAGCAACGTCGACACCGACCAGATCATCCCCGCCCACTGGCTCAAGAAGGTCACCCGTTCCGGTTTCGAGGGCGGCCTGTTCGAGGCCTGGCGCAAGGACGAGTCGTTCATCCTCAACCGGCCCGAGCGCCAGGGCGCCACGGTCCTGGTGGCCGGCCCCGAGTTCGGCACCGGCTCCTCCCGCGAGCACGCCGTCTGGGCGCTGCAGAACTACGGCTTCCACGCGGTGATCTCCTCGCGCTTCGCCGACATCTTCCGCGGCAACTCGCTGAAGAACGGCCTGCTGACCGTGGTCCTCCCGCAGGAGACCGTCGAGCGGCTCTGGGAGCTGGTCGAGGCCGACCCGGCCGCCGAGATCACCGTCGACCTGGAGGCCCGCGAGGTCCGGGCCGAGGGGGTGACCGCGCCCTTCGAACTGGACGACAACGTCCGGTGGCGGCTGCTCAACGGCCTGGACGACATCAGCATCACCCTGCGGAACGAGGCCGACATCGCCGCGTTCGAGGCCGGTCGCCCGGCGTTCAAGCCGCGTACCCTGCCGGTGGCCTGAGATCCCCTTCTGAACAAGCATTCTGACGAACCGCCGGATGGCCCGCTCCCCCTCGGGGGGGCGGGCCATCCGCCGTTCCGGGCAAGGAGTTGTGCCCGTCCGGTGCTACCGGATTGGGGATTCGGTTTTGCGACAGAGGCCCCCGCAGCATGCACAACTGCGCGTAGATGGCACAATCAGTGCATGCACCGGCACCATGAACCTCCGTACGCGGGCGGCGAACCCGCGTCACCGGAGTCCACGGGCCGGGGATCCGAACGCCGAATTGACGATCGGCCGGACGCCGCAACCTCACCTGCTGAGGGGCCGGACGACCCGGAAGTCGCAGCGCTCTTCGCGCTTGTGGCCGAGCGGTTGAAGCAAGCTCACGACCGCGTGCATGCGCTGAACGTGTCTGCCGATGCAAAGACCGCTCTCACCCGTCAACTGCTGATCGTCACGGAGACCGCCAAGCGCGATCTTCCGGAGGCGGCGCGGCGGTTGAGTCGCTTTGTGCAGGACCTCGACGAGGGGCGCCCGCCCGTCGACTGAGGTCGCCGACGCGCAAATCCATTGCGACACTAGGGTGATTCGCGCGTTTGGTAATTGAAAGTCCGCAGATACATACCTAACGTGCGAAATGAACGGATGGAATCATCCGGCGCCCGTTTCCGAAGGGGAAGACGTGAACAAGGCTCAGCTTGTCGAAGCGGTGGCCGAGCAGCTGGGCGGTCGCAAGGCTGCCGCAGAGGCCGTCGACGCAGTGCTCGACACCATGGTGCGCGCCGTCGTGGCCGGCGACCGCGTTTCGGTCACCGGTTTCGGCACCTTTGAGAAGGTGGAGCGCTCCGCGCGCTTCGCCCGCAACCCGCAGACCGGCGAGAAGGTCAAGGTCAAGAAGACCTCGGTGCCCCGCTTCCGCCCGGGCCAGGGCTTCAAGGACCTGGTCAGCGGCGCCAAGAAGCTGCCGAAGGAAGGCCCCTCGGTGAAGAAGGCCCCCAAGGGCTCCCTCACCCCGGGCAAGAGCGGCGTCGCCGCGACCCCGGCCGCCAAGCGGGCCGCCACCAAGCGTGCCGCCACGGCCGCCGCCGCCGCTGCCGCCGCCACCCCGGCCAAGAAGACCGCCGCCAAGAAGGCGACCGCCACCAAGGCGACCGCCACCAAGACGGCCGCCACCCCGGCGAAGAAGACCACGGCCGCCGCCAAGAAGGCGGCCGCCACCAAGAAGGCCACCACCACCGCCGCCGCCGCGAAGAAGACCACCGCGACCGCGACCAAGAAGACCACGGCCGCCGCCAAGAAGGCGACGACCACGGCCGCCGCCAAGAAGACCACCGCGACCGCCAAGAAGGCGACCGCCACGGCCAAGAAGACGGCGCCGGCGAAGAAGACCGCCACCCGCAAGACCACCGCGCGCAAGACCTCTGCCAAGTAGTCGCCGCGCGTCCTCGCCGGACGGCCTTCGAGAGCCGTGGTGCCGCCCCACCCCCGGAATTCCGGGCGGGTCGGTGCCACGGCTCTCCGGCATTTCGGCCGGCTTTCCGGCCGGTCTTCCGGGGAACGGCGGGGGAGGAACGGCCCGGGGGGTCAGCCCGCTGCCGGGTCGGGGAAGGTCTGCAGCGTCACGAAGACCACCCGGCGGGCCTCGCCGGCGCCCTCGGTGCGGATCCGCACCCGCTGCCCCGGACGCAGCAGCCGCAGACCGCCGGCGTCGAAGGCGGCCGCGTCGAACGGCACCGGGGTCCCGTCGTCGAGCAGCACGGAGCCGGCCCGGGTGGCGGGGTCGAAGGTGAACGCGGTGGCCTGCATGGCAGCAGCATAGCGAGGGGCACCGACAGCACTCCTCGTCGTCCGGCGTCCGGCCGTCTCAGCGGGGCCGTCGGTGCGGGAGGTAGCCGAGGCGGGTCGCCAGGGCGTGGGTGTGCGGGCCGACGCCCAGGGCCAGCGCCTCGGCCAGGTCCTCCCCGGTGTCGACGTCCCGGCGGACCGACTCCACGCCGGGCAGCCGCAGTTCGCGGGCGCCGCCGGCCGCGTGCCGGGCGCGTGAGCCGTCCCCGAACGCGGGAGCGAGCGGGCTGCCCGGGGCGCAGGCCAGCAGGGTGGTGCCCAGCCCGGGGGCGTCCGGCAGGAAGGCCCGGCCGGCCGCGGGCACCGCACCCAGCACCCGGCCCAACTCGTTCGGCCGCAGCGCCGGCAGGTCCGCGGAGAGCGCGGCCACCGGCGCACGGGGCGCGAGGACCAGCGCGGCCGACGCGCCGTGCGCCAGGGCCTCGTTGAGTCCGCCGCCGGGCTC
>NZ_BAAAKJ010000154.1:22541-23763 GCF_039527695.1 Kitasatospora putterlickiae | reverse complement strand
GCCGAGCCCGGCCAGCCGCGCGCCGGCCGTGGCGTCCCGGGTGACCACCAGCACCCGGCCGACCCCGGGCGCGGCCAGCGCGGCGGTGACGGTGTCCAGGGCGAAGGAGAGCGCGAGGTCCGGGCGGTGCGGACCGGCGAACGGGGCCAGCCGGGACTTGGCCCGGGCGAGCGGCTTGAGCGGCAGCACCAGCGACCAGCCGGCGGCGGGTGCGGCGGGCACGACGGGCCCGCTGGGGCGTACGGTGTCCTGGGTCATCGGCGTCATTGTGACGCCGGTCCCGGAACCCTCGCCAGGCCGTCCGAGCTGTGCGGACGTGCGTTTGATCACGCCCGTGCGGCGGGCGGGCGGGGCTGCTCGACAGCCGGTGAGGGGTCGGGTGAGACTGTTCCGCGCCCGCGCCCCGGGAGGGGCCGCGGAGATCGACCGCGGCACCCCGGCGTGCCGCACGGATGAGGAGGACCTGGGGTGGCCCGCCGCTCGTACGCCAGCTTCGGCAACGCCGACTACGGCTTCTGGTACCGCTTTGCGGCCGTGCTGGTGAAGCCGGTGACGACCGCCCTGGTCAAGCCGGACTGGCGGGGCTGGGAGCACCTCCCGAAGGAGGGCGGCTTCATCGCCGCGGTCAACCACAACTCGATCATCGACCCCGTGGTGTACGCGCACTGGCAGTACAACAGCGGGCGGCCGCCGCGGATCCTCGGCAAGTCCTCGCTGTTCTCGGTCCCGTTCATCGGCTTCATGCTCCGCAAGACCGGCCAGATCCCGGTGTTCCGCGAGTCGACCGACGCCGCGCAGGCGTTCCGGGCGGCCATCGACGCCGTCGACCGGGGCCAGTGCGTGCAGTTCTACCCGGAGGGAACGCTCACCAGGGACCCGGACCTGTGGCCGATGACCGGCAAGAGCGGCGTCGCCCGGGTGGCGCTGATGACCGGCGCGCCGGTCATCCCGGTCGCCCACTGGGGCGCCCACGAGATCATCCCGCCGTACGGCAGGGGGGCTTCGGGCAAGGGCAGGTTCAACCTCTTCCCGCGGCACAAGGTGGTCGTGGCGGCCGGCCCGCCCGTCGACCTGAGCAAGTACCAGGGCCAGGAGCTGACCTCCCAGGTGCTCCGGGACGCCACCGAGGACATCATGGCGGCGATCACCGACGTGCTGGCCGGCATCCGCGACGAGCGGCCGCCCGCCGAGCGGTACGACATGCGCGAGGCCGCCCGGAGGG
>NZ_BAAAKJ010000154.1:14625-22532 GCF_039527695.1 Kitasatospora putterlickiae | reverse complement strand
GCCGCCCGGAGGCGCGCCGTCGCCGCGGCGGCCCGCCGGCCCGACCGGGCCCGGGGAACCGACGAGAACGGGGAGGGCGCGAAGTGACCCGCTGCGCCGTGTTCGGCACCGGATCCTGGGGCACCGCGTTCGCGATGATCCTCGCCGACGCCGGTTGCCAGGTGGCCCTCTGGGGCCGCCGCCAGGAGCTGGTGGACGCCGTCAACGCCACCCACGCCAACCCCGACTACCTGCCCGGGCTGCGGCTTCCGGACTCCGTCCGGGCCACCACCGACCCCGCCGAGGCGCTGGCCGGGGCGGACTTCGCGGTGCTGGCGGTGCCCTCGCAGACGCTGCGCGCGAACCTGGCGGCCTGGGCGCCGCTGCTGGAGCCGCAGACCGTCCTGGTCAGCCTGATGAAGGGCATCGAACTCGGCACCGTCAAGCGGATGAGCGAGGTCGTGGCCGAGGTCGCCGGGGTCGGCCCGGAGCGGATCGCCGTGGTCAGCGGGCCGAACCTGGCCCCGGAGATCGCCAACCGGCAGCCGGCCGCCAGTGTGGTCGCCTGCACCGACGAGGCGGTCGCCAAGCGGTTCCAGGCGGCCTGCCACACGCCGTACTTCCGGCCGTACACCAACACCGACGTGATCGGCTGCGAGCTCGGCGGCGCGGTGAAGAACGTGATCGGCCTGGCGGTCGGCATGGCCGACGGCATGGGGCTGGGCGACAACACCAAGGCGACGCTGATGACCCGCGGGCTCGCCGAGACCACCCGGCTGGGGCTGGCGCTGGGCGCCGACCCGTACACCTTCGCGGGCCTGGCGGGCATGGGCGACCTGGTGGCGACCTGCTCCTCGCCGCTCTCCCGCAACCACACCTTCGGCACCAACCTGGGCCGGGGCATGTCGCTCGCCGAGACCATCGCGGCCACCCGGCAGACCGCCGAGGGCGTCAAGTCCTGCGAGTCGGTGCTCGACCTGGCCCGGCGCAACGGCGTCGACATGCCGATCGTCGAGGCGGTGGTGGACGTCGTCCACAACGGCCGGCCCACCCAGGAGGCGCTGCGGGCGCTGATGTCCCGCTCGGCCAAGCCCGAGCGGCGCTAAGGGTCCGCGGGGCCGCTGGGGCCGCTGGGGCCATTGGGGCTGTTGGGGCGGTTCGGGTCGGTCACCTTTCCGAAACGCGGCTCGGGGTACCCTTCGTCGCGATATGAGCATCGAACAGACCTCCCAGAACCCGTCCGCGAAGCCGCGGGTCGCCGTCGTGTTCGGCGGCCGCAGCTCCGAGCACGCCATCTCGGTCTCGACCGCGGGCAGCGTGCTGAAGGCGATCGACCGCGACAAGTACGAGGTGCTGCCGATCGGCATCACCCACGAGGGTCGCTGGGCGCTGGTCAGCGACGAGCCGGCCCGGATGGCGATCACCGACGGCCGGCTGCCGAGCGTCGACCACGTCGCCGAGTCCACCGAGGGCCAGGTCGCGCTGCCGGTCGGACCCGGCAGCCGCGAGGTGGTCTGGAGCGAGCCCGACACCGCCCCCAAGGCGCTCGGCGAGGTGGACGTGGTCTTCCCGCTGCTGCACGGTCCGTGGGGTGAGGACGGCACCCTGCAGGGTCTGTTGGAACTCTCCGGGGTGCCCTACGTCGGCAACGGCGTGCTCGCCAGCGCGGTGGGGATGGACAAGGAGTTCACCAAGCGGCTGCTGGCCTCGCACGGGCTGGACGTCGGGCGGTACACCGTGGTGCGGCCGCGCGAGTGGGAGACCGAGGAGGGCCGCGCCGCCGTCCGCGAGCGCGCCGCGGGCCTCGGGCTGCCGCTGTTCGTGAAGCCCTGCCGGGCCGGCTCCAGCATCGGCATCACCAAGGTCAAGGACCTCTCCGAGCTCGACGCCGCGATCGAGGAGGCCCGCCGGCACGACCCCAAGCTGATCATCGAGGCGGGCGTGTCCGGCCGCGAGATCGAGTGCGCGGTGCTGGAGTTCGAGGACGGCCCGCGGGCCAGCGTGCCGGCCGAGATCCTGGTCGGCGGCGGCTACGAGTTCTACGACTTCGAGGCCAAGTACATCGACTCCTCCGAGGTCCGCATCCCGGCCGAGCTCTCCGCCGAGGAGACCGCCGGGATCCGCCGGCAGGCGCTCGCCGCGTTCGAGGCGCTCGGCTGCGAGGGGCTGGCCCGGGTCGACTTCTTCCTGCTGGACGATGGCGGCTGGATGGTCAACGAGGTCAACACCATGCCCGGCTTCACCCCGATCTCGGCCTACCCGAAGATGTGGGAGGCCACCGGGCTGTCGTACCCGGAGCTGATCGACCGGCTGCTGCAGGCGGCGCTGCGCCGCTCGACCGGCCTGCGCTGAGCCCGCGCCGACGGACGGAGGGCGGCCCCGGAACCCCGGGGCCGCCCTCCGTCCGTCGGGGCGCGGTCAGGGGATGCTGGCCCTGACCACGTCGGAGAGCGCGGCGGCGGCGTCCAGCGGGATGGCGGCGGCGCCGCCGGGGACGGTCACCTCGACGAAGGCGGCACGCTGGGTGGCGGTGAACCGGTAGCCGCCGTCGCCGAGCGGCTCCGGCCACCAGGTGACACCGTTGACCGTCGGCGAGATCTCCGCCTGCTTCTCGTCGACCAGCGCCTCGGGGTGCGGCACGCCGCAGCGCAGCACGATGCGCGGCGTGGAGGCCCAGGCGGCGACGTACGGGGAGGCCGGGGACGGGTCCTTGCGGGCGTGGCCGAGCAGTTCCTGCGGCAGCGCGGCGGCGAGCGCCCGGCAGTACTCGGCGGCCTTGCCGCGCGGCTCGGGCGTCTCGACCTTCGGGTCGGCGGACGCGCCCCAGCCGCCGAGCAGCACCACGACGGTGCAGGCGAGCGCGGTCGGCACCGCCAGCCACCGGACGGGGGCCGGCAGTGCCGCCAGGAAGCGGGGGACGTGCGGTTCTCGGGTCACCCGCCGATGGTAAGCGGGTCTTACAGGTGGACGACGGGACAGGTCAGGGTGCGGGTGATGCCCTCGATCTGCTGGACCTTCGCGACCACCAGGCGGCCGAGGTCGTCCACGGTGTCCGCCTCGGCCCGGACGATCACGTCGTACGGGCCGGTGACGTCCTCGGCCTGGATGACTCCGGGGATCTTGGCGATGGACTCGGCGACGGCGCTGGCCTTGCCGACCTCGGTCTGAATCAGGATGTAGGCCTGGACCATGGGGACCTCCGGCGGCTGGGTACGGGGATCGCGCCGTGATCGCCCGGCCGGGCGTCGGGGGGAGGGCGGGGTCACGGCAGACTGATCACCACGCTACCTCCCGGCGGGCCCGGGAGGGGAGACCCGTGCGCCCCCGAAGGGCGTACGCTGCGCGCGGAGGCGGCACGGCCGCAGGACGTACGCGCCCCGGCGGGCGCAACCGAGAGGACGGCAGATGCAGGGGACCGTGGGCGAGCTCGGCGAGTTCGGACTCATCAGGGAGCTGACCGCCCGGGTACCGCTCACCGACGCGGTCGACCTCGGCCCGGGTGACGACGCCGCCGTGGTGAAGGCCCCGGACGGCCGGGTGGTGGCCACCACGGACGTGCTGATCGAGAACCGGCACTTCCGCCGGGACTGGTCCACCGCGTACGACGTGGGCCGCAAGGCGGCGGCGCAGAACCTCGCCGACGTGGCCGCGATGGGCGCGGTGCCGACCGCGCTGCTGCTCGGTCTGGTCGCGCCGGCGGACCTGCCGACCACCTGGGCCACCGAGCTGATGGACGGGCTGCGGGACGAGTGCCAGGTGGCCGGTGCGACGGTGGTCGGCGGCGATGTGGTGCGCGGGGACAGCATCACGCTGGCCATCACGGCGCTCGGGGACCTTCAGGGGCGCGCGCCGGTGACGCGCGCCGGTGCCCAGGTGGGTGACGTGGTCGCGGTGACCGGCTGGCTCGGCTGGTCGGCGGCCGGCCTGACGGTGCTGCAGCGCGGCTTCCGCTCGCCGCGCGCCTTCGTCGAGGCGCACCGCCGTCCGGAGCCGCCGTACCACGCGGGGCCGGCCGGGGCGGAGCTGGGCGCCACCTCGATGATCGACGTGAGTGACGGGCTGGTGGCCGACCTCGGGCACGTGGCCGGGGCCAGCGGGGTGGACATCGACCTGCGGGCGGCCGACTTCGACGTGCCGGCGCAGATGGCGGACATCGGCCAGGCGGTCGGGGTCGACCCGCTGGTCTGGGTGCTGTCCGGCGGTGAGGACCACGCGATCGTCGCGACCTTCCCGCGCGGGGTCCAACTCCCCGCGCGCTGGCGGGTGGTGGGCGAGGTCGTCGGCCGGGCCCGGGCGGCCCGCGGCGGCCGGGTGACGGTGGACGGCGAGGCCTGGGACCGGGTCGGCGGCTGGGACCACTTCGCGGAGTGACAACGGGCCCGCGTCGGGCGGTGGTTGGCGGCCGCCCGGCCGGGGAGTGCGTAGGCTTGACCCACCGGCCCGGCCGCCCGCCCCTCACTCAGGTGGTCTGGACCACAATGGTCTGAACCACTTAGAGCGGGAGAGCCCATCACCATGCGAATCGGAGTACTGACCAGCGGTGGCGACTGCCCCGGCCTGAACGCGGTGATCCGTTCCGTGGTGCACCGGGGCACCGATGTGCACGGCGACGAGATCATCGGCATCGAGGACGGCTTCCTCGGCCTCATCGAGGGCCGCACCCGCCCGGTCTCGCACGACGACGTCACCGGCCTGCTCACCCTCGGCGGCACCATCCTCGGCTCCGCCCGGGTGCGGCGCGAGCGGATCCAGTGGGCGGTGGAAAACGCCAAGACCCTCGCCCGCGACATCGGCATCGACGCGCTGATCGCCATCGGCGGCGAGGGCACCCTCACCGCCGCCCGGATGTTCAGCGAGGCCGGACTGCCGGTGGTCGGCGTCCCGAAGACCATCGACAACGACATCGACGCCACCGACGTCACCTTCGGCTTCGACACCGCGGTGCACGTCGCCACCGAGGCGATCGACCGGCTCAAGACCACCGCCGAGTCGCACCAGCGGGTCATGGTCGTGGAGCTGATGGGCCGGCACACCGGCTGGATCACCCTCACCGCCGGCATGGCGGGCGGCGCGCACGGCATCCTCATCCCGGAGAAGCCGTTCGACATCGAGGCGGTGGCCCGGATGGTCGAGGACCGCTTCGCCCGCGGCAAGAAGTTCGCCATCATCGCCGTCGCCGAGGGCGCCTGCCCGGTGCCCGGCACCATGCGCTTCGACCACGGCCGGCTCGACCGGTTCGGGCACCAGACCTTCGGCGGGATCGGCAACCGCCTGGCCAACGAGCTGGAGCACCTGCTCGGCAAGGAGGCCCGCCCGGTCATCCTCGGCCACGTCCAGCGCGGCGGCACCCCCACCGCCCGGGACCGGGTGCTCGCCACCCGGTTCGGCTGGCACGCCGTGGAGGCCGTCCACCAGGGCGCCTTCGGCCACTTCACCGCGCTGCGCCGCAATGACATCCGGCTGCTGCCGATCGCCGACGCGGTGACCCGGCTCAAGACCGTCCCCGAGGGGCACTGGGCGGAGTCCGAGGCCGTGCTGTGACCGCGTAGGTTGGGCGCATGTCTTCCACCGCACCTCCCCGCGTTCTCACGGTCGCCGGCTCGGACTCCGGCGGCGGCGCCGGCATCCAGGCCGACCTCAAGGCGATGCTCGCCCTCGGCGTCCACGGCATGAGCGTGATCACCGCCGTCACCGCGCAGAACTCGCTCGGCGTCCAGGGCTACTGGGAGCTGCCCGCCGAGGCCGTCCGGGCGCAGTTCCGCAGCGTGGTCGACGACATCGGGGTCCAGGCCGTGAAGACCGGGATGCTGGCGTCGATCGAACTGGTCGAGACCGTCTCCGGGCTGCTGGCCGGGATCGACGCGCCGGTCGTGGTCGACCCGGTCGGCGTCTCCAAGCACGGCGACGCGCTGCTCGCCGCCGAGGCCGTCGCCACCGTCCGGGAGCGGCTGCTGCCGGTCGCCACCCTCGCCACGCCCAACCTGCACGAGGTGACGCAGCTCACCGGGCGGGTGGTCGAGGACGAGGCGCAGATGCTGGACGCCGCCAAGGCGCTGCTCGACCTCGGGCCGCGCTGGGTGCTGGTCAAGGGCGGCCACCTGGCCGGCGAGGCGGCCGACCTGCTGTACGGCGGCGCGGGGGAGGAGCACTGGTACCGGGCGCCGCGCTACGACAACCGGCACACCCACGGCACCGGCTGCACCCTGGCCAGCGCGATCGCCGCCGGCCTGGCCAAGGGCGAGGAACTGCCCGGGGCGGTGGCCTCGGCGAAGGAGTACATCACCGGCGCGATCGCCGGCGGCTTCGCGCTCGGCGCCGGCATCGGACCGGTCGACCACGCCTGGCGCTGGCGCTGAAACCGCCCCCGGAAACGCCTGTGGGCGGGCCCGAGGGCCCGCCCACACCGGGTCGGTCACATGCCGGAGCAACAGAAAGCCGGTTCACCCGAGGATGAACCGGCTCACTGGAGGACCGGCATGCCGGTCTGCGCGTCAGCGCGAGACCTTACCGGCCTTGATGCACGAGGTGCAGACGTTGAGCCGCTTCGGCGTCCGCCCAACCACAGCGCGCACCGTCTGGATGTTGGGGTTCCAGCGACGGGGGGTACGGCGGTGCGAGTGGGAGATGCTGTTGCCGAAGCCCGGCCCCTTGCCGCAGACGTCGCAGTTGGCAGCCACAGGAGTCACTCCAAGACTTCAGATCATTTACATGAGACAACCCCGCCAGACCAGCGGAGCACTCACGTGAACCGAACCGGACCAAGGGGTGAGCCTGAACCTGTTCCAGGCAACCGGAAGAGCATACAACGCTTGCTTCCGTTCAACGAAACTACCATGACCGGCCGGGTGATCGCTCCGGCCGCCGTGTCCGCGGCCGTCCGCCGCCCCCCGATAACCTGCGGGTACCACCCCTCGCCGTTCACCCTCAGGCCATCACGGCGTCCCACTCCGGAGGAGACCTGGTGCTGCACACGCTCGACGCCCCGGCCGTGCGCAGCTGGTGCCAACTGGCGCTGCGCGCGCTCGGCCAGGCCCGCGAGGAGATCGACGCACTCAACGTCTACCCCGTCCCGGACGGCGACACCGGCACCAACCTGTACCTGACCGTGGAGTCGGCCGCCGCCGAGGTGGAGGGCCGGTTCACCGACCCGGGCCCCGGCGGGGCGCCCGGCCTGGCCGAGACCGCGCGGGCGATGGCCCGCGGCGCCCTGGTCGGCGCCCGCGGCAACTCCGGGGTGATCCTCGCCCAGTGGCTGCGCGGCATCGCCGAGAAGCTCGCCGACGGCGGCGGCGCCGACCAGCTGCGGGCCGCCCTCCAGCGGGCCTCCGACGCCGCCTACCAGGCCGTCGCCGAACCGGTCGAGGGCACCCTGCTGACCGTCGCCCGGATCGCCGCCCTGGAGGCCGGCCGGGCCGGCGACGGGCTCGGGCAGGTCGCCGAGGCCGCCTACCGGGCCGCCCGCGAGGCGCTGCGGCACACCCCCGAACAGCTGGCCGTGCTCGCCGAGAACGGGGTGGTGGACGCGGGCGGCCGCGGCCTGGTCGCCGTCCTCGGGGCGCTCGCCGACGCGGTGGCCGGCCACCAGCCGATGGGGCCGGTCGCGTTGCGGGACTTCGAGCCGGAGGGCGAGCCGGGGGCGAAGGCGACGGGCGACAGGCGGCGAAGGAGCGCCGGAGGGCGGGGGCACCTGCCGGCCGTCGGGCCGGCGGAGAGCTGCGAGCCGCACGTGCGGCCGCCCGGGCCGGGGCACCCCGCGTTCGAGGTGATCTACCTGCTGGACGCCCCCGACGAGGCGCTGCCCGCGCTGCGGGAACGCCTCGGCGCGCTGGGCGACTCGCTGGTGGTCGGCGGCGGCGACGGCCTGTGGAACGTGCACGTCCACGTCGACGACGCGGGCGCCGCCGTCGAGGCCGGGGTCGAGGCCGGGC
>NZ_BAAAKJ010000154.1:0-14572 GCF_039527695.1 Kitasatospora putterlickiae | reverse complement strand
CTGCTCGCCCGGCACGCCCGCACCCACGGCCCGTTCACCGCCGCCGAGGCCGCCGCCCGCTACGGCCTCGGCGCCGACCGGGGCGAGCCCGAGCGGCGGGCCCGCGCGGTGCTCTCGGTGGTCTCCGGCGAGGGCCTCGCCGAGCTCTGCGAACAGGCCGGCGCGGTCGTCCTGCACGCCGAGCCCGGCCGTCCGCCGGCCAGCGCCGAACTCACCGCCGCCGTCCGCCGGGCCGCCGCCCGCGAGGTGGTGCTGCTGCTCAACGACCCCGAACTGCGGGCCGCCGCCGGCGCCGCCGCCGACCAACTGCGCGAGGAGGGCGTGCGGATCGCCGTGCTGCCCACCCGCTCGCCGGTCCAGGGCCTGGCCGCGCTCGCCGTGCACGAGGCCGGGCGGCG
The DNA here is from genome assembly GCF_039527695.1 of Kitasatospora putterlickiae. Taxonomy (NCBI): domain Bacteria; kingdom Bacillati; phylum Actinomycetota; class Actinomycetes; order Kitasatosporales; family Streptomycetaceae; genus Kitasatospora; species Kitasatospora putterlickiae. The sequence goes on along the minus strand of NZ_BAAAKJ010000154.1, from coordinate 14,174 downwards.
CTTCGACGAGGACGTGGTCGCGATGACCTCGGCGGCCGGCGCCACCCGCTACGCCGAACTCGCCGTCGCCGAGGGCGAGTCCTGGACCATGGCCGGCGTCTGCCAGGCCGGCGACGTGCTCGGCCTGATCGACGGGGACGTCGCGGTGATCGGCGCCGGCCTGGCCGAGGTCGGCGAGAGCGTGCTGGACCGGATGCTCGGCGGCGGCGGTGAACTGGTCACCCTGATCCTCGGCGAGGGCGCCCCCGAGGGCCTCGCCGAGGGACTGGTCGCGCACGCCCGGCACAGCCGGCCCGAGGTGGACGCGGTGGTCTTCCACGGCGGCCAGGAGTCGGCGCCGCTGCTGATCGGCGTGGAGTGAACGCCGGGATTGTCGGTTCGGTGGTGTAAACAGGGGCCTGATGGGCGCTCTCGATGAACCACTGACCAAGCTCGTCGGCGACCGGACCGCCAAGGTGCTCGCCGACAGCCTCAAGCTGCGCACGGTCGGGGACCTGCTGCACCACTATCCGCGCCGCTACGTCGAACGCGGCCAGCTCACCAGCCTGGACGAGCTGGAGATCGACGAGCACGTCACCGTGCTGGCCCGGATCGAGAAGGTCACCCTGATCCCGTTCCGCGGCCGCAAGGGCGACCGGCTGGAGGTGGTGGTCACCGACGGCCGCAGCCGGCTCTCGCTGGTCTTCTTCAACCAGGGCTGGCGGCAGAAGGAGCTGCGCCCGGGGACGCAGGGCCTGTTCGCGGGCAAGGTCGGGATGTTCAACCGGACCCGCCAACTGGCCTCCCCCGACTACCAGCTGCTCGACGAGGCGGACGGCGACGGCGCCGCCGCCCAGTTCGCCGGACGGCTGATCCCGGTCTACCCGGCCAGCTCCCAGATGCCCAGCTGGAAGCTCTCGCTCTGCGTGGAGACGGCGCTCACCAAGCACCTGTCCGACGTCGGCGACCCGCTGCCCGCCGAACTGCGCGAGCGGCACGGGCTGATCGCGCTGCCCGAGGCGCTCGAACTGATCCACCGCCCGCGCGGCCAGGCCGACCGCGAGCGCGCCCAGGAGCGGCTGCGCTGGGACGAGGCGTTCGTCCTGCAGGTCGCCCTCGCCCAGCGCCGGGCCGCCGACTCCGCCCTGCCCGCCAAACCGCGCGCTGCCCGCCCCGGCGGCCTGCTGGACGCCTTCGACGCCCGGCTCCCGTTCACCCTCACCGAGGGCCAGCGGAAGGTCTCCGCCGAGATCGCCGCCGACCTGGCGAGCGAACACCCCATGCACCGCCTCCTCCAGGGCGAGGTCGGCTCCGGGAAGACCCTCGTCGCGCTGCGCGCCATGCTGGCCGTGGTCGACGCGGGCGGGCAGGCGGTGCTGCTGGCGCCCACCGAGGTGCTCGCCCAGCAGCACCACCGCTCGATCGTCGAGATGATGGGCGACCTCGCGGAGGGCGGCATGCTCGGCGGGGCCGACCTGGCGACGCGGGTGGTGCTGCTCACCGGGTCGATGGGCGTGCCGGTCCGGCGGCAGGCGCTGCTCGACATGGCCTGCGGGGACGCCGGCATCGCGATCGGCACCCACGCGCTGATCGAGGACAAGGTGCGGTTCCAGGACCTCGGCCTGGTGGTGGTCGACGAGCAGCACCGGTTCGGCGTCGAGCAGCGGGACGCGCTGCGCGCCAAGGGCGAGCAGCCGCCGCACCTGCTGGTGATGACGGCCACCCCGATCCCGCGCACGGTCGCCATGACCGTCTTCGGGGACCTGGAGACCTCGGTCCTGGACCAGCTGCCGGCCGGCCGCTCGCCGATCTCCACCCATGTGGTGCCGGCCGTCGAGAAGCCCAACTTCCTGACCCGGGCCTGGGAGCGGGTCCGCGAGGAGGTGGAGAAGGGCCACCAGGCGTACGTGGTCTGCCCGCGGATCGGCGACGAGGACCCGGACGAGCCGAAGGGCGGCAAGGGTGCCAAGGGCGCGAAGCGCAAGCGCGCCGAGGACCTGGAGGAGCTGCTCGACGACGCGCCGGACGAGGGCGCGGCGGCCGAGGGCGACCGGCGGCCCCCGCTGTCCGTCGTGGAGACCGCCGGGAAGCTGGTCGACGGCCCGCTGGCCGGACTGCGGGTGGAGATCCTGCACGGGCGCCTCGCCCCGGAGGCCAAGGACGAGGTGATGCGCCGGTTCGCGGCCGGCGAGGTGGACGTCCTGGTCGCGACCACGGTGATCGAGGTCGGCGTCAACGTCCCGAACTCCACCGCGATGGTGATCATGGACGCCGACCGGTTCGGCGTCTCCCAGCTCCACCAGCTGCGCGGCCGGGTCGGCCGAGGCTCCGCCCCCGGGCTCTGCCTGCTGGTCACCGACATGCCGGCGGCCGGCGCCGCCCGCGCCCGGCTGGACGCGGTGGCGGGCACCCTGGACGGCTTCCAGCTGTCCCGGATCGACCTCGAACAGCGCCGCGAGGGTGATGTGCTCGGCCAGGCGCAGTCCGGGGTGAAGTCCTCGCTCAAGGTGCTCTCGGTGCTGGAGGACGAGGAGGTCATCGTCACCGCCCGGGCCGAGGCCACCCGGCTGGTCGCCGAGGACCCCGACCTGGCCGCCCACCCGGACCTGCGCACCGTCCTGGAGAGCCTGCTCGACGAGGACCGCGCGGCCTACATGGAGAAGGGCTGAGCGGCCCGTCGGCGGACCCCGATTGTCAGACCCCCGGGAGAGAATGAAGGTGTTCAGGGCGCACCCCCAAGGTGTGCTCCTGGCACGACACTTGGGGGTTTAGCCATGGCATTCCGTCATCTCAACGAGCTCCCGCTGGGCGACAAGGTCTTCCGGATCGAACTCGCCAGCGACGACGACCGCGAGGTCACCCTCACCCTCACCGGCTGGCGCGAGGGGGCGGCGGCGGCCCCGCTCGCCTCCGGCAAGCTGCGGCTGCCGGTGGAGGACGTCGCCTCGCTGCGGATCGCGCTCAACCGCGCGCTCCGGGCGCTGGCGATCGTCGCCGACGTCTCCGAGCCCATCCCCGACCGCGACGTGCTGCGCGAGCTCTACCCCGGCCACGGCGCCCCCTGGGTGCCGCAGCACGAGGAGGAGCTGGTCCGGCGGTTCCACGAGGGCGAGACCGTCGCCCGGATCGCCGCCCGCTTCGGCCGCACGCCCGACTCCGTCCGCACCAAGCTGCGCGAGCTCGGCCACGACCCGCGCCGCCCCGAGTACTGCCCGCCCGACGGCTGCCTCTCCTGGTCCCGCTACGCCTCGCCGTCGCTGCTGGGCGCGGCCGTCCCGGCCCCGGCGGCCGGCTCCGAGGCGAGCTGACCGCCCGAGCGGTCACCTGAGTGCGTGAGCGTGGCCCCCTCCGGGCGGACCGGCGGGGGCCACGGCCGTATAGCGTGGTCGGGCAGCGACGAAAGGACCTCCCACCACCATGACCCGCGTGATCGCCGGGGCGGCCGGCGGCGGGCGGCTGGCCGTACCGCCCGGCCGGGGCACCCGCCCGACCTCCGACAAGGCCCGCGAGGCGATGTTCTCCACCCTGGAGGCGCTGCGCGGCGCCGGCCTGCACGGCGCCCGGATGCTGGACCTGTTCGGCGGATCGGGCGCGGTCGGCCTGGAGGCGCTCTCGCGCGGCGCCGGGCACGTGCTGCTGGTGGAGGCGGACGCTCAGGCGGCCCGGGTGATCCGGGAGAACGTCCGGACGATCGGCCTGCCGGGCGCGCTGGTGAAGGCCGCCCGGGCGGAGAAGGTGATCGCCGGGCCCGCCCCGGAGGCCCCGTACGACCTGGTCTTCCTCGACCCGCCGTACGTCGTCACCGACGACGAGGTACGCGAGATGCTGATCACACTGTCAGCTGGGGGCTGGCTCGCGGAGGACGCACTCGTCACCGTGGAGCGCAGCACCCGAGGCGGCGAGTTCGGCTGGCCCGAGGGCTTCGAGGTGCTGCGCTCCCGCCGCTACGGCGAGGGCACGCTCTGGTACGGTCGCGCCGCCGCCGAGACCCGCCACCCCTAGCGGGCACCGGCCCGCAGGATTCCCGTCACCCCCACGAGGGAGCACACACGCCATGCGCCGCGCCGTCTGCCCCGGGTCCTTCGACCCGATCACCTACGGTCACCTCGACATCATCGGGCGGGCCTCGAAGCTGTACGACGTGGTGCACGTCGCGGTGCTGGTCAACCGCAACAAGCAGGGCATGTTCAGCATCGACGAGCGGATCGCGCTGATCGAGGAGACCACCGCCCAGTACGGCAACGTGGTGGTCGAGTCGCACCTCGGCCTGCTGGTGGACTACTGCCGGGAGCGGGACATCCCGGCCATCATCAAGGGCCTGCGCGCGGTCAGCGACTTCGACTACGAGCTGCAGATGGCCCAGATGAACCACGGCCTGACCGGTGTCGAGACGCTCTTCGTACCGACCTCGCCGACCTGGAGCTTCCTCTCCTCGACGCTGGTGAAGGAGGTCGCCTCCTACGGCGGGGACGTCTCGCACCTGCTGCCGGAGACGGCGCACCGCCGACTGGTCGAGCGGATCGCCGAGCGGCGCGCCCAGCAGTAGCCGGCCCCGGGGTGACCGGTCGTCCGTTTCTGCCGGTTCATCACGGTTTGTCCGAGGGGTGGGAAGACGGCCGTGTCCGGGCGTTGTGACCTCGCCCCGCAGTGGCCGTACAGTCTGTATTCCTGCCCTGCGGTGACGTCCACCGCGCCGGGCGCTGCCTCCGCCGGACCTCGGCGGCACACGGAAAGACGAAGCCCGTGGACGTGCAGAACAAGGTCGACGAGATCGTGGCGGCCGTCGAGAACGCCCGCTCGATGCCCATGTCGGCCTCCTGCGTGGTGAACCGTGCCGAGCTGATCGCACTGCTCCAGGACCTCCGGGCGGCGCTGCCCGCCGAGCTGGCCCAGGCCCAGTCGGTGATGGCCGACCACGAGTCGATGGTCGCGGGCGCCCAGGCCGAGGCCGACCGGATCATCCAGGGCGCGCACGCCGAGCGCGGTTCGCTGATCTCCGACACCGAGGTGGTCCGCCGCGCCCAGGCCGAGGCGGACCGGATCCTGGCCGAGGCGCGCGCCGAGATCGAGACCAAGCGCGCCGAGGCCGACGACTACGTCGACAGCAAGCTCGCCAACTTCGAGGTCGTGCTCACCAAGACCCTCGGCGCGGTCGGCCGAGGCCGCACCAAGCTGCGCGGCGACTCCAGCGTCTTCGAGACCGAGTTCGAGGGCGAGACCGACGGCGAGGAGTTCCAGCCGCAGCGGATCAGCCCCAGCCCCGAGGTCGACGAGTACGTCGATGTGAAGCTCGCCACCCTGGAGAACGTGCTCGGCGCGACCCTGGAGGCGGTCGGCAAGGGCCGCGACAAGCTGACCGGCAAGCGGCCGATCGACGAGCTCGGCGCCTACCTGGCCGCCGCCGACGAGGCGCAGCAGGCCAAGGAGCGGGCCGAGGCGGTCGCGGCCGGTTTCGCCGCCGACGCGGACGGCAGCGAGCTGGCCTGGTACCGCGAGGAGGTGCCGCAGCAGCAGACCTGGCCGGAGCAGACCCCGGCCGCGGCCGGCTGGCAGGCGCCGGGCACGGACCAGTACGCGGCCGCGCAGCAGGGCGGCGCCCAGTACGCCGAGGTGTACGGCGGCGGCTTCGACCCGGCCGGCGGCCAGGCCGCGGACCCGTACGGGGCCCAGTACGGATATCAGCAGCAGGGGCAGCAGCAGGGCCAGCAGCACGGGCAGCAGGCCGGGTACGGTGACGGCGGGCAGGGCGCCGGCTACGGCTACCCGCCCCAGCCGCAGGGCTACCCGGAGCAGCAGCAGTACGGCGGCGGCTACGGTTACCCCCAGCAGCCCGCCAACCCGCCGGCGCCCGTGCCGCAGCAGGCGCAGGCCGGGCTGGACGAGACCAGCTTCTTCGACACCAGCATGATCGACATGACCAGGCTGCGGGAGCTCGGCGGCCGGTAGGGCCACGGAGCGAAGTTGGGCCTGGCGGGAGACTCGGGTAGTCTGACCACTCCGGCCTCTCCGTGTCGGGCCGTCGGTCTGCCCGCGCTTCGTCCGACGAGCAGCGCCGCGCACATCGGTACCCCCCCAGGAAGTCAGGACACCTTGAACCGCCTCGACCACCGCGACCCCCTCGTGTTCGACACGCACGAGCTGGGCCGTCGTCCGGGTGCGCTGCGCAGGGTGACCCGGACCCTGGAGGCCCCCGAGGGCCTCGGGATCATCGATGTGATCGCCGTCCCGGAGAAGAGCGAGATCACGCTGGAACTCCGCCTGGAGTCCGTGGTCGAGGGCGTGCTGGTCACCGGCACCGCCGAGACCACGGTCGAGGGCGAGTGCGTCCGGTGCCTGGAGCCCGTCGAGTTCGACCTCGACGTGGACTTCCAGGAGCTGTACTACTACCCGGAGTCCGACGAGCGCCACCGCGCCCGGACCGCCGGGACCGAGGACCTCGACGAGGACTCGGAGGAAGAGACTTACCGCCTGGAGGGCGATTACTTCGACCTCCAGCCGGTGCTGCGTGACGCGGTGGTGCTCGCACTGCCGCTGCAGCCGGTGTGCCAGGAAGACTGCCTGGGCCTGTGCTCCGAGTGCGGAGCGCGCCTGAGCGACGACCCGGCGCACCACCACGACGCCGCCGACCCCCGGTGGGCGGCTCTGCAGGGACTCTCCGCCGCCCCCGGCGACGAGGGTGACGGGATCAAGAACAGCGACACCCGTGAGGGTCTCGCCGAGAACCAGGAGAAGTAGCCGTGGCTGTTCCGAAGCGGAAGATGTCGCGCAGCAACACGCGCCACCGCCGGTCCAACTGGAAGGCCGTCGTTCCGGCCCTCGTGGCGTGCGACCGCTGCCACGAGCCGAAGCTCGGCCACATCGCGTGCCCGAGCTGCGGCACGTACAACCGCCGCCAGGTCCTCTCGGTCTGATCGGCGGGGTGCACGGATCGATGTCGGACGGTAACTCCTCCCGCAAGGCGACCACCGCACCGAAGGCTCCTTCGGGCGGCGGAAAGGCCGGCGGGCCGGCTTCGACCGAATACGACGTCCTGGAAGGGCGCCTCGGGTACACACTTGAGCGCGCCCTTCTGGTACGTGCCCTGACCCACCGCTCGTACGCGTACGAGAACGGTGGCCTGCCCACCAACGAGCGCCTGGAGTTCCTCGGCGACTCGGTGCTGGGCCTGGTGGTGACCGACACCCTCTACCGCGTCCACCCGGACGTCCCGGAGGGCACGCTCGCCAAGCTGCGCGCCGCGGTGGTCAACTCGCGCGCGCTCGCCGACGTCGGCCGCGGTCTGGAACTGGGCACGTTCATCCGGCTCGGCAAGGGCGAGGAGGGCACCGGCGGCCGCGACAAGTCGTCGATCCTCGCCGACACGGTCGAGGCGGTCATCGGGGCCGTCTACCTCGACCGGGGTCTGGACGCCGCCACCGAGTTCGTCCACCGGCTGTTCGACCCGCTGATCGAGGAATCCTCTCAGCTGGGTGCCGGTCTGGACTGGAAGACCAGCCTCCAGGAGCTCACCGCCTCGGTGGGCATCGGAGTGCCGGAGTACGTGGTCGAGGAGTCCGGCCCGGACCACGAGAAGACCTTCACCGCCGCGGCCCGGGTGGCCGGCGAGGACTTCGGCAGCGGCGTCGGCCGCTCGAAGAAGGAAGCCGAGCAGAAGGCCGCGGAGAGCGCCTGGCGGGCGATCAAGGAGAAGCACGCCGACCGCCTGCCGAGCGGCGCCTGACCACGCAGTAGCCTTCCTCCTGCAGAGCCGAGTCCGTTCCGCTGGAGGCGTTTTCCCGTGCCCGAACTTCCCGAGGTCGAGGTCGTCCGCCGTGGTCTGGCGAACTGGGTCGCCGGGCGGACCGTCTCCGGCGTCGAGGTGCTGCACCCGCGCGCGGTGCGCCGCCAGCCGGCCGGCGCGGTGGACTTCACGGCCCGGCTCACCGGGACCACCCTCGGCGCGGCGCAGCGCCGGGGCAAGTACCTCTGGGTGCCGCTGTCCGGCACGGGCGAGGGTTTCTCGCTGATCGGCCACCTCGGGATGAGCGGGCAGCTGCTGGTCCAGGACCAGGCGGCGCCGGACGAGAAGCACCTGCGGGTGCGGCTGCGGTTCAGCGACGGCGGGCGCGAGCTGCGCTTCGTCGACCAGCGGACCTTCGGCGGCCTCGCGGTCGAGGAGGCCGAGGACGGCGATCCGGAGGGCACCCCGGTCTCCATCGCGCACATCGCCCGCGACCCGCTCGACCCCCGGTTCGACGACGCCGCCTTCGCGGCCGCGCTGCGGGCCCGGCGCACCACGGTCAAGCGGGCGCTGCTGGACCAGACGCTGATCAGCGGGGTCGGCAACATCTACGCCGACGAGGCGCTGTGGCGCTCGCGGCTGCACTACGACCGGCCGACCGCGACGCTGACCCGCCCGCAGGCGCTGCTGCTGCTGGCCAACGCCCGGGACGTGATGGCGGCGGCGCTGGCCGTCGGCGGCACCAGCTTCGACAGCCTGTACGTCAACGTGAACGGTGAGAGCGGCTACTTCTCCCGCGACCTGGACGCCTACGGCCGGGAGCACGAGCCCTGCCGGCGCTGCGGCACCGCGCTGCGGCGGGCGGCCTGGATGAACCGCTCCAGCTACTTCTGCCCCCGCTGCCAGCGCACACCGCGCGTACGGTGACGCCGGGCGGGGGCGACGCTCAGCTCTTCGCGAGTTCCGGTTCGGCCGGGACGGCCTCCGGCGGCCCGCCGTGGGTGTCCTGGCCGAAGTAGGCGACGCCGACCGCCGCGACCACCGCGATCAGGAAGCCGGTCACGCCGAGCCAGCCCAGCCCGGCCTTGGAGGAGTCGCCGAGCCACATCACGCCGACCGCGCCGGGCAGCACCGTCTCGCCGACCACCAGGGCGGCGGTGGCGCCGTTCACCGAACCGATCTGCAGCGCCACGGTGTGCACGTACATGCCGCCGATGCCGCCGACCAGGATCGCGTACAGGGCCGGGTCGGCGAGCAGCTCGGCCAGGTCGAACGGCTCGATGCCGTTGAGGATGCGCACGCCGACGCCGAGCGCGCCGAAGCCGAGGCCGGAGAGCAGACCGGCCACGATCGCGCCGTTGGCGCCCATCCGGCGCACCAGCAGGCCGCCGCCGACCAGCAGCACGGTGGTGATCGCCAGCAGCCACCAGTGGATCGCCATCGCGGCGTGGTGGCCGCCCTCGGGTCCGGCGGAGACCGCGAGCAGCACCAGCGCCGAGCAGAGCACGCCGATCGAGGCCCACTCCAGCTGCTTGAGCCGGATGCCGAGCAGCTTGATCGAGAGCACCGCGGTGATCACCAGGTTGGCGCTGATGATCGTCTGGGAGAGGAACAGCGGCAGCAGCCGGGCGGCCAGCGCGCCGAGCCCGAAGCCGATGAAGTCCAGCACCGTGCCGAGGATGAACTCCCAGGTCACGGCGGCCTTGGCGGTGGAGGCGAGGCTGGGCCCGCCGTGCGCCGTGGTGCCGGCGGAGCCGCCGCCCTTGGCGGCCTCCTCACGGGCCGAGCGCCGGGAGCCGACGGCCTGCAGCACCGAACCGGTGCCGTAGCAGGCGGAGGCCGCCACAGCGGTGACGAGGCCGATCAACACGCGGAGCTCCGATCAAGGGGTGGGGCGGAGGGGGCAGGAGATGGTCATGGGGCGGCGGTACGGCCACCACTATGCCCGGTCGCGCGGTACGGTCGGGACGCCCTTCCCGGGCGGCCGGTCCGCTCCGGCGTCCGCCGGGAGGTACGCGCGGGGCCGCCCACCGGGTTCCCGCACCGGGGACGCCTCAGGGGCGGCCGGGCGGAAGATCATCCCGGAGAAGGGGGCCCGCCCCGGCGGACGGTGGGGGTGCCGGGCCCGGCCGTACCCGGCCGGTATGCCTTGTCGAGGGGTCGTCCGGGGTAGCGTCGAGACATGAGAACCCTTGCACGACGACGTTCCCGGGGCGCCGGGCCGCTGGCCCTGGTGGCGGCGCTGCTCGGGCTGCTGCTCCTGCTGGCACCGGCGGCCTCGGCGGCCGGCGGTCTCGACGAGGCGTCCGCCGCGCTGAAGCAGGGCCGGGTGTACGTCGACCCGGCGATGGCGGACCGGTTCGGCCAGGCCCAGGCCGACGCCCTGACCGAGAAGATCCGCAAGGCGGACAAACCGATCTTCGTGGCGGTGGTCCCGGCCGCCGACCCGTACGGAGCCAGGACCGTCTTCGAGGACCTGCGCACCAAGGTCGGCATCACCGGCACCTACGCCATCTGGCGCGGCGACCAGTTCCAGGCCCGCTCCGACAAGGCCGCGCTGCCCAGCGCGAGCGCCGAGCGGATCGCCGGCGCGTCCTTCCGCTCCCACCCGGGTGACATCGACGCCACCCTGAACGACTTCGTGGACACCGCCGCCCCACAGGTCAAGGGGCACGGCGTGAACAGCGACCAGGGCGGCGTCTCCACCGCCGCGGTGGTCGTCCCGCTGGCCCTGCTGGCGCTCGCCGGCACCGGAGTCTTCCTGCTCTTCCGCCGGGCCAAGCGGCGCAAGGAGGAACAGCGCCGGGCCGACCTGGCGCAGCTGCGCCAGGTGGTCGACGAGGACATCACCGCCTACGGCGAGGAGCTGGACCGGCTCGACTTCGTCCCGTCCGCGCCGGACGCCGACGACGTGCGGCGCGGCGACTACACCCACGCGCTGGACTCCTACGAGAAGGCCAAGCGGCTGATGGACGAGGCCAAGGGGCCGGAGGACGTGAAGCCGGTCACCGAGGCGCTGGAGGACGGCCGGTTCGCGCTGGCCACCCTGGAGGCCCGGCGGGAGGGCCGCGCGCTGCCGGTGCGCCGGCCGCCGTGCTTCTTCGACCCGCGGCACGGCCCGTCCGTGCTGGACGCCGAGTGGTCCCCGGCGGGCGGGGCAGCCCGCTCCGTCCCGGTCTGCCGGGCCGACGCGGACCGGCTGGCGGCCGGCCAGGACCCGGACATCCGGACCGTCCCGACCGAGCACGGCCCGCAGCCGTACTGGAACGCGGGCCCGGCGTACGGTCCCTGGGCGGGCGGCTACTTCGGAGGCTTCGGCGGCGGCGGTCTGCTGCCGGGGCTGCTGGTCGGCACCATGCTCGGCTCGATGATGGCCACCCCTGCCTACGCGGCCGGCCCGGTCGACGCGGGCTCCGGGTCCGACGGCGGGGACTACTCGGGCGCCGACTTCGACTCCTCCGACTTCGGTGGTGGCTTCGACGGCGGCGGTGGCGACTTCGGTGGCGGTGGCGACTTCGGCGGCGGCTTCTGACCCTGTCCCGCACCACCCGCCGATGCGATGATCGGCCCACGGCCCCCGCCGGGCGACCGGCGGGGGCCGTGGCCTGTCCGGGGGACCGGGCGCCGGGCCGATCTCGGCCCCTTCTGGCTCTCCGGGGCACGGGACCCCCGCCCCCGCTCGGACACCCCGGCGGGTGGGGCTGTGGTTCGCGGACGGCTCGACCGTGGCCGTGCGGGTGGCATCCGGGCAGCTCAAGGCGCTGGCCGGGCTGGCCTCCCTGAGCGGCCCGCTCTGAGGAACGTCCCCCGTCCGGCCCGTGGCGCGCGCCGTCGTCGTGGCGGATAGGGTCGGGGGCATGCACGGTCGCGACGCCCACAGTGACGAGCCGGTCCGGGTCACCGCCTGGGTGCGCGGCAAGGTCCAGCAGGTCGGCTTCCGCTGGTGGACCCGGGCGCGGGCGCTGGAGATCGGCCTGACCGGCTACGCGAGCAACCTCGGCGACGGCCGGGTGCAGGTGGTGGCCGAGGGCCTCGCCCCGGACTGCGAGCTGTTGCTCGCCCTGCTCAGGGGCCCGGACACACCGGGCCGGGTCAGCGGGGTGACGGAGATCTGGACCGCCGTCGGGACCGGGTACGGGACCTTCGAGATCCGCTGACCGACCGCCGCGGAACGGGCCCGGAGCCGGTCGCCGGAAAACGATCGGCAACCGGCGGTGTCGTACGGTTGCCATCCGGGCAGACTCGTGGTTGACTCCGCATCGAACGATGATCCACGAGCATGTCAGTGGACCCCCTTCGCGACCCCCCGGCGTGACGACACCGCCAGGCAGGTGACAGGGGCGCGGTAGCGTGCGGTGATCGTGTTGACCCGTACCGTCTTTGGTGAGACGCTGGAAGCCCGCGCACACGACCGCGTCATTCCGGTAGGCGCACGCCCCCGTGAGCCCAGCTCATGGTGGTTGTGCCGTAGTGCCCAGCCAGCACTGCCGGTGCGCGCCGCGCGTGCGTCCCCCTTCCCCCTAGACCTGTACCGTTCCGGTTCGGTCACTCAGCGTGGAGGACCATTCATCATGGCAAAGGCGCTTCTCGGGTACGTCGGCGGCCCCGACCCGCGAATGCTCTCCGAGATGCGACGGCTGCAGCAGCGCGTCCAGGACCTCGAAGCCGAGCTCCTTCGGATGCAGGCTGAGAACGACGCACTCACCGCTGTCGCTGGCGAGCACTCGCTGCTCAACAGCATCGATCTGGACCAGCGGGAGCCGGCTCTCACCTGAGTCCCGCCCGATCCCTCGATCGACGCCGCTGTGCACTGAGCCGCCCCGAAAGGGACGCAGCTTGCAAGGGACGCCCCGCGTGGCGTCCCTTCGTCGTGTCCGCCCCGTGTCGTGTCCGGGGCGGGGCCGCCGGGCCGCCGGGGGATACAGTCACCGCTGGAGCCCCTGGTGAGCGAGGTGAGGAGACCGGCGCGTGCACCTGAAGAGTCTGACGCTGCGCGGGTTCAAGTCCTTCGCCTCCGCCACGACCCTCCGGTTCGAGCCGGGCATCACCTGCGTGGTCGGGCCCAACGGCTCCGGCAAGTCCAACGTCGTCGACGCGCTCTCCTGGGTGATGGGCGAGCAGGGCGCCAAGTCGCTGCGCGGCGGCAAGATGGAGGACGTCATCTTCGCCGGGACCAGCGGGCGCGCCCCGCTCGGCCGCGCCGAGGTCAGCCTCACCATCGACAACACCGACGGCGCCCTGCCGATCGAGTACTCCGAGGTGACCATCACCCGGACGATGTTCCGCAACGGCGGCAGCGAGTACGCGCTCAACGGCGAGACCTGCCGGCTGCTCGACATCCAGGAACTGCTCTCCGACTCCGGCATCGGCCGCGAGATGCACGTCATCGTCGGCCAGGGGCAGCTCGACTCCGTCCTGCACGCCGACCCGATGGGCCGGCGCGCCTTCATCGAGGAGGCGGCGGGCGTCCTCAAGCACCGCAAGCGCAAGGAGAAGGCGCTGCGCAAGCTGGACGCGATGCAGGTCAACCTCAACCGCGTCCAGGACCTGGTGGCCGAGCTGCGCCGCCAGCTCGGCCCGCTCGGCCGGCAGGCCCGGATCGCCCGGCGTGCCGCCGGCATCCAGGCCGACCTGCGGGACGCCCGGCTGCGGCTGCTCGCCGACGACCTGCTCGCGCTGCGCACCGCCGTCGAGGCGGAGATCGCCGACGAACTGGCGCTGCGGCTGCGCCGCTCCACCGTCGAGCAGGAGCTCGGCCGGGCGATCGGCCGCGAGGCCGTGCTGGAGGCGCAGGTCCAGCAGCTCGGCCCCGGCCTGGAGACCGCCCGGCAGACCTGGTACCGGCTCTCCGCGCTGACCGAGCGCACCCGGGGCACCATCGGGCTCGCCGAGGCCAGGGTCCGGCACGCCGCCGCCGGCGGACAGGCCGAGGAACGGCGCGGCCGGGACCCGGAGGAGCTGGAGCGCGAGGCCGGGCGGGTCCGGGAGGAGGAGGCCTCGCTGGCCGCCGCCCTGGAACAGGCCGAGGAGGCGCTCGACGAGGCCGTCGAGACCAGGACGGAACTGGAACGCGCCCTCGCCGCCGAGGAACGCCGGCTCAAGGACGCCGCCCGGGCCATCGCCGACCGCCGCGAGGGGCTGGCCCGGCTCCAGGGACAGGCCGCCGCCGCCCGCTCCAAGGCCGCCGCCGCCGAGGCCGAGACCGGCCGGCTCGCCGAGGCCCGCGACGAGGCGCTGCAACGCGCCGAGGCCGCCCGGTGCGAGTACGAGGAACTGCGGACCCGGGTCGACGCCGACACCGAGGACGGCGAACGCGCCGACACCGAGCACGAGGGCGCCCGGGAACGGCTCGCCGCCGTCGAACAGGAGCTCGCCGCCGCGCGCGAGGCCGCGGGGGCCGCCGAGCGCGAGCGGGCCGCGCTGACCGCCCGGCACGAGGCGCTGTCGCTCGGCCTGCGCCGCAAGGACGGCAGCG
>NZ_BAAAKJ010000153.1:24881-25389 GCF_039527695.1 Kitasatospora putterlickiae | reverse complement strand
GGCGGCCCGGTCGGCGCTGTGGTCGATCGCCCGGTGGAAGGTCCAGCGGCAGCCGGCCGCCGCCTCGGCGACGGCCTCGGTCGCGGCCAGGTCGACCCCGCCCCCGGCGTCGAGGAAGCCGAAGACGAACTCGTCGGCGCCCTCGGCCCGGAGCGCGGCGGCGCGGGCGCGCAGCTCGTCCAGGTCGCCGGGGGCGAAGCCGTCCCGGATGCGGAGCATGACGCGCAGCGGCAGGTCGACGGCGGCCCGGATCCCGGCGAAGTCCTGGACCGAGGGGGTGAGTCCGTCAGCGGCCATGTCGGTGACCAGTTCGAGCCGGTCGGCGCCGCCCGACTCGGCGGCCTGGGCGTCCTGGGGCGTCAGCGCGATGACTTCGAAAATTGGTCTAGACATATCCGATAGCCTGCCACACCGATCCGCTCCCCGGCGAGCCCCGTGCGGCCGGTTGGCCGGACAACGCGCACGGCCGGAGGAACGCGGAACGGCCGGACGAACGGGCCCACAACCC
>NZ_BAAAKJ010000153.1:16713-24856 GCF_039527695.1 Kitasatospora putterlickiae | reverse complement strand
CCGTTCGTCCGGCCGTTCGAGGAGCAGCGGCGCTCCGGCCCGCCCCGATCAGACGAGGCTCCGGACACCTCCCGCGCCCGCACCGGTCCGCCGCCCGTCACCGGCCCGGCGCAGCATCCACCCGGTCGCCACCAGCCCGACCACCACCGCGACCGTCAGCGGGGCCATCCGCCACATGCCGCCGACCGACTGCCAGGTCCGGAAGACGTTGAAGCCGAGGGTCATCGGCAGCGCCGCGAGGCCGATCGCGGCCGGTGCCAGCCGCCCCCGCGCCGCGAAGAGCAGCGCGGCCGCCGGCACCAGCAGCAGCGCCACCGCCGCGTCCCGGTCGAGCAGGCCGAAGGAGCTGTAGAACCCCTCCGCGGTCAGGATCAGAGCGCCGCCGGCCGCGGCGGCCAGCACCGCGATCCGGCCACGGGCGTCCGGCCGCTCCTCCATCAGCTCCTGCGGGGCGAAGGCGAACAGCAGGCCGGCCAGCAGCAGCGGGGTCGACTCACCGGATCGCGCGAGGAACCACCAGAGCGAGGGGGTGTGCTGCACGGCCGCGGTCAGCACGCCCAGGGCGCCGACGCCGGCCACGCCGAACGCCGCGTACCGGGCCTCCCGCCGGCGACCGGCCAGGACGGCGGCGACCAGCAGCAGCGGCAGCAGCGCCTGCCCGAGGAACCAGACGAAGGCCGGCACCTCGCCGATCCGGTCCGGCGGCGTCCACGCCGGGACCCAGGCCGGATTCACCACCTGGTCGACCGTGTAGGCCGCGCACAGCCCGGCGACCGCACCCGCGACCAGCGGCGCGGCCAGCGCGAACAGCTGCCCGACGACGGAGGAGGCGGTCAGACCGGTGCGCATCCGCAGGCCGTAGGCGCCCAGGTCGAGCACCTCCCGGGCGGTGGCCAGCCGGCTGGTCCCGGCCGTGCTGTCGGCGAAGACC
The DNA here is from genome assembly GCF_039527695.1 of Kitasatospora putterlickiae. NCBI lineage: Bacteria > Bacillati > Actinomycetota > Actinomycetes > Kitasatosporales > Streptomycetaceae > Kitasatospora > Kitasatospora putterlickiae. The sequence continues at coordinate 23,925 of NZ_BAAAKJ010000153.1, read as the reverse complement.
GCGGACAGCTCGTCCCCGCGCTCGCGCCGGTAGCGGGCCGGGTAGAGCATCAGTGCGGCGCGGAGCGCCACCGGCTCCCCCATCACTCCGGGGAATGTCTGGATCGTCATGCGTAAGCCCCCCTGACCCTGGTGAACGCTAGTGTGGCGGCCCCGCCGCCAACCGGACGGAAACCGGCCGGTCGGACGGCCGCCAGCCGGCGCTGGGCCTCCTCGGCGACGGCGCGCAGCCGCTCCGCCTCGGTGGCCAGGGCGCCGCGCCCGCCCTCGGTGAGCGCGTAGGTGCGCCGGGCCCGGCCGTCCACGATCTCCTCGGCCGCGACCTCGATGAGGCCCTGCTGGAGCAGCCGGTCGAGCGCGCCGTACAGCGTGCCGGTGCGCATCTTGACCCGGCCGTCCGAGATCGCGGTGATCTCCTGGATGAGCGCGTAACCGTGCCGCGGGGCGTCGGCCAGTGCGGTCAGCAGGAGCAGTGTCGGCTCTTGCATCGCCCGTTCAGTCATGAAGCTACATATACCTTTCATCGACATATCACGTCCAGTGGAATCCCGGTCCGCTCCGGCGCGGCCCAGCAGAATGGCCCCCATGCCCGACACGCCATGCCCCGAGGACCTGCTCGCCGACTGGACCGCCCTGCTGCACCGCTGCGGCGCGGCCGGCGATCCCGCCCCGGCCGGACGGGAGCTGCTGCGCCGCTGGTCCGAGCCGCAGCGCCGGTACCACACCACCGACCACCTGCGCGCGGTGCTGGGCCACGTCGACGCGCTCGCCGCCCACGCCGACGACCCGGACGCCGTCCGGCTGGCCGTCTGGTTCCACGACGCCGTCTACCGTCCGGACCGCTCCGAGAACGAGGAGCGCAGCGCCGTCCTCGCCGTCCGGGCGCTCACCGCGGCGGGGCTGGCGGCGGCGCGGGTCGAGGAGGTCGCCCGGCTGGTCCGGCTCACCGTCACCCACCACCCCGAGTCGGGCGACCGTGACGGCGAGGTGCTGTGCGACGCGGACCTCGCCGTGCTCGGCGGCCCGCCGCAGGCCTACGCGGCGTACGCGGCGGCGGTCCGGGAGGAGTACGCCTTCGTGCCGGAGCCGGACTTCCGCGCCGGGCGCGCGGCCGTGCTCCGGCAGCTGCTCGCACTCCCCGCGCTGTACCGCACGCCCACCGCGCACGCCCGTTTCGACGCCGCCGCCCGGGCCAACCTGGCCGCCGAGATCGCCGGGCTGGAGGCCGCCGGCTGAGCACGGGCGGACCCGCGCGGCCGGCGGCCGGACCGCCCGGCGTCAGCCCGTCCGCCGCGCCAGCGGCAGCCGCGACCGGGTGAACGCGGCGGCGCCCAGCCCCGCCACCACCGGCAGCACCACCGTGATCGTGACCAGCAGCCCCCACGGCGCGGTGAACGGGGCCGCCGGCACACCGATCCGCCCGCTCGCGTGCGAACGCAGCAGCGCCACCGCGGGTACGAGCCCGCTGGCGGTGCCGATCGCCGCGCCGAGCCCCGCGATCAGCAGGCTCTGCAGCCCGGCCTGCACCCGGTGGATCCGCGGCGGCGCGCCGACCGCGGCCAGCGTGGCCCGGTCGTTCCGGGAGTCGGCGGCGGCCAGTCCGGTGGCGACGGCCGCGGCGCCGAGCACCACCACCACCGCGAAACCGGCGAGCGCGAGGCCGGTCACGTCGTCCTTCGGCTGGAAACCGCGCTCCACGTGCAGCTGGGCGTGCGGGGCGACCTGGGCCACGTCGGCCTCCACCCGCTGCTGCGCCTTGGGGGTGGGCGGGTGCGCGGGCCGCCACACCGAGCCGATCGACTCGGCGGAGAGGCCGACCTTGCGCACCGCGTCCGGGCTCATCAGCAGCCCCCCGTACCGGGCGGCCTCCGGGTTGTCGACCAGGAGCGCGTCGACCGCGATCTCCTTGGTGCCCGTCTGGGGGGTCTCCCCGGGCTGGACCGGACCGCCGCCGGCCGCGCCCAGCATGGTGAGCACCGCCCGGCCGTCGTGCGAGCGGTCGCGGTCGAAGACGATCGCCCGGCCGGCGGCCAGCGCCTCCTCGGCGGCCCGGTCGTTCACCCCGAACAGGTTGCGCAGCACCGTCGCGTCGCCGACCAGGGCGCGGCCGCCGGGGCCGCCCTCGTGGAACCGGCCGCCCGTGCCCTTGACCTGCACCACGCTGGAGCAGCCCTCGCAGAAGACGTAGAGCATGTTCTGGACGTCGGCGCGGGTGCCGGCGTCCGGCAGGCCCCGCTCGACGGCGGCGCGCAGTCGTGGCAGCCGCGGGTCGTCCGACTTCATCGGGGCCTCGACCACGACGGCGCCCATCGGGGCGGTCGGGCGGTAGGCGACCCGGTCCTGCGCCTCGGTGCCGGTGGTGTAGACGCCGACGGCGACGGCTCCGGCGACGGCGGCCATCACCGCGGCCACGGCGGGCGCGGTGCGGCCGCGGTGGCGGGCCGAGTCGCGCAGGGCCAGCCGGGGGCCGAGCGGCAGCCGCCCGGCGAGCCTGCCGAACGACGCGACCAGCAGCGGGGTGAAGAGCAGGAAGCCGAGTTCGGCGGTGACCGCCCCGGCGAGCACGGTGAGCGCCTTCCTGGTGAGCCCCTTGAACACCGGCAAGCCGGTGGCGTCCGGACTGCCGGCGCCGTAGAGCGCCAGGCCCGCGCCCGCGACGACCAGGAGCCCGCCCAGCAGCGGGAGCCGGCGGCTCGGCGTGCCGACGGTGTCCCGGCCGCTGAGACCGGCCACCACGTCACGGCGGGCGGCCTGCACGGCCGGCACCACGGCGGCCAGCAGCGCGGTGACCACACCGACGGCGGCGATGGCCAGCAGGTCGAGCGGCGCGATCGCGAAGTGCCCGAAGCGGCTGCCGCCGGCCTCCTCGGCCCGGGTCCGTAGCACGGCGACCAGGCCGACGCCCGTCACCAGGCCGACGGCCGCGCCGACGGTGCCGAGCACCAGTCCGGAGCCGAGCACGACCGCGCGGACGTGGCCCCGGTTGCCGCCGGCCGCACCGATCAGGGCGAGCTGGCGGCGCGAGCGCCGGGCGCCCACCGCGAAGGCCGGGCCGGCCAGCAGGGCGACCTCCAGCAGCGCCATCCCGACGACGGTCGCCAGCACGACGACCCGCTTGTCCGCGTCGGGGAGCCTGAACAGGTCGGGATCGTAGGTGACGGCGGAGGCGGGCGGCGGGTCGAGCGCGACGGCGCGCGAGGTCACCGTGAAGCCGTGCCGGTTGAGCGCCCGGACGGCGGGCCAGTCCAGGGCGGCGCCGCCGGGCATCCGCACCAGCCAGCGCTCGGGGCGGGCCTCGTCCGCCCCGGCCGCGGTCAGCCCGGACGAGCCGCCCGCGGCGGGCGGGGCGGCCGCGGCCAGCGGGGCGATCAGCTCGCCGGGCCGGGCCACCAGTTCGACCTTGCGGAGGTCGCCCGGGTACTCGACCACAGCGGTCAGCTTGAACGGCGCCGCGTCGAGGCCCTTCACCGTGGTGGAGTCGCCGATCCGCAGGCCCGCCTCGGCGAGGAAGGCCCGGGTGGCGGCCGCCTCGTGCGGGGCGCTCGGCGCCTTGCCCTCGACCAGGTCGATCCGCCCCTGCCAGACCCGGTCGGTGAGGTCGGCCTCGGCGGTCGCGGTGGTGAACAGGCCCTCCCGGGTGGAGGTGCCGACCGCCGGCCCGGGGGTGGCCGGCAGCAGCACCGCGCCCGCGGGCAGCAGCCCGGCGACCAGCTCGGCGGGGGACCCCGCCGCGGCGGCGGCCGTCACCGAGGCCGGATCGGTCCGGTTCTCCGGCAGCACCTGCACGCCGTCCTCGGCGAACGGCCCCTGGTCGACCGAGCGGCCCGGCCGGTGGGCGGTGACCAGGGCGTCGGCCCCGCCCATCAGCCGCTCGACCCGCTCGCCGGGGGTGAGCTGTCCACTGCGGTGGACGACGTCGGCGCCGGCCACGCCGAGCACCGGCAGCGCGACCATGGCGGCGACCAGGGCGCTGCGGCCCTTGGCGCGCAGGGCGTCGCGGCGGGCGATCCGCAGGGCGACGCGCAGGGCGGAGAGCTTCATCGCCGGCCCCCGTCCGGGGCGACGGAGAGCAGCCGGCCGGCGTCCCGCCCGGCGGTCTCCTCGACCACCAGACCGTCGCGCAGGACGACCACCCGGTCCGCCCAGACGGCGTGCCGGGCGTCGTGGGTGACCATCATGGCGGCGGCGCCCGCGTCGCACCGGGCGCGCAGCACGGCCAGCACCGCCTCGCCGGTGGCGGAGTCGAGGGCGCCGGTGGGCTCGTCGGCCAGGACCAGCCGACGGTCGCCGACCAGGGCGCGGGCGATCGCGACGCGCTGCTGCTGGCCGCCGGACAGTTGCTCGGGGAAGCGGTCGGCCAGCTCGGCGATGCCCAGCTCGCCCAGCGCGTGCCGGGCCTCGCGGCGGGCGGTGCGTCCGGAGACGCCGTCCAGTTCCCGGGGCAGCGCGATGTTCTCGGCGGCGGTCAGCGCCGGTATCAGGTTGTAGTCCTGGAAGACGTAGCCGATCGAGCGGCGCCGGACGGCGGCCAGGCCGGTCCGGCCGAGCGCGCCGAGTTCGACGCCCTCGACCAGCACCTGTCCCCGGCTGGGCCGGTCCAGCCCGCCGGCCAGCGTGAGCAGGGTGGACTTGCCGGAGCCGGAGGGGCCCATGACGGCGACGAACTCACCCGGGCGGACGGCCAGGTCGACGCCGCGCAGCGCCTGCACCTCGGCCGCACCCGTGCCGTGCACCCGGGTGACCGCCCGCAGTTCCAGGACGGGCCGGGTCGGATCTGGCTGGGACATGGGTCTCCCCCTCGCTGCCGTGAAGGCTCAGACGGACTGTATATGTCGGTAGACTGTATATGCCGTCCATCGGTTCCGGTAGACGCGAAAAAACCGCCGCCGCACCCGAAGGCGCGACGACGGCACGGTCGACCCCTAGAACAGCCCGCCCACCGGCGCCACCACGGCGCCGCGCTTGCCGCACACCCAGTGCGGGTCCGTCCCCAGCTCCGGCTCCACGCCCAGCGCGTGCGGGTCCCCGTCCGCCGCGCAGTCCGCGCACAGCGGCCAGCGCCCGTGGCTCTCCAGCAACGCGTCCTGGACGTCCTGGGCGAGCAGGCCCAGCACGAACCCGGCGCCGTCCGGCCACTGCTCCAGCCACCAGCGGCGGTGCACGACGGCCTTCTCCACCAGGGACACCACGGCGGCGTCGGCGGCGTCCCGCGCGGTCAGGTCGGCCAGGATCAGCGCCCGCGCGGTGTGCAGCGCCGTCTCGATGTCGTCTGTCGTAGCCATCCGTCCAGTCTCCCAGGAAGGTCCGGGAACGCCGCACGGGCGGCCCCCCGGAGGGAACCGCCCGTGCGAGCGAGGAACAGCCGATCCGACCAGCGGATCAGAAGTCCATGTCACCGCCCGGCATGCCGCCGCCGGCGGCCGCGGCGGCCTTCTCCGGCTTGTCGGCGATGACGGCCTCGGTGGTGAGGAACAGCGCCGCGATGGAGGCGGCGTTCTGCAGCGCGGAGCGGGTGACCTTGGCCGGGTCGATGATGCCCTCGGCGACCAGGTCGACGTACTCGTTGGTGGCGGCGTTCAGGCCGTGACCGGCGGGGAGGTTGCGCACCTTCTCCACCACGACGCCACCCTCCAGGCCGGCGTTGGTCGCGATCTGCTTGATCGGGGCCTCCAGCGCGACCTTGACGATGTTGGCACCGGTGGCCTCGTCGCCGTCCAGCTCCAGCTTGTCGAAGGCGACACCGGCCTGCAGCAGGGCGACGCCACCACCGGCGACGATGCCCTCCTCGACGGCGGCCTTGGCGTTGCGGACGGCGTCCTCGATGCGGTGCTTGCGCTCCTTGAGCTCCACCTCGGTGGCCGCGCCGGCCTTGATGACGGCCACGCCGCCGGCCAGCTTGGCGAGGCGCTCCTGGAGCTTCTCGCGGTCGTAGTCCGAGTCGCTGTTCTCGATCTCGGCGCGGATCTGGTTCACGCGGCCCGCGACCTGCTCGCTGTCGCCGCCACCGTCGACGATGGTGGTCTCGTCCTTGGTGATGACCACCTTGCGGGCGGTGCCCAGCAGGTCGACGCCGGCGTTCTCCAGCTTCAGGCCGACCTCCTCGGAGATCACGGTGCCACCGGTGAGGATGGCGATGTCCTGGAGCATGGCCTTGCGGCGGTCGCCGAAGCCCGGGGCCTTGACGGCGACGGACTTGAAGGTGCCGCGGATCTTGTTCACGACCAGGGTCGACAGGGCCTCGCCCTCGACGTCCTCGGCGATGATGACGAGCGGCTTGCCGCTCTGCATGACCTTCTCCAGCAGCGGCAGCAGGTCCTTGACCGAGCCGATCTTGGAGTTGGCGATCAGGATGTAGGGGTCCTCGAACGAGGTCTCCATACGCTCCAGGTCGGTGGCGAAGTAGGCCGAGATGTAGCCCTTGTCGAAGCGCATGCCCTCGGTGAGCTCAAGCTCCAGACCGAAGGTGTTGCTCTCCTCGACGGTGATGACGCCTTCCTTGCCGACCTTGTCCATGGCCTCGGCGATCAGCTCGCCGATCTGGGTGTCGGCGGCGGAGATGGAGGCGGTGGAGGCGATCTGCTCCTTGGTCTCCACGTCCTTGGCCTGGGCCAGCAGCTGGTCGGAGACGGCGGCGACGGCCTTCTCGATGCCGCGCTTCAGGGCCATCGGGTTGGCGCCGGCGGCGACGTTGCGCAGACCCTCGCGGACGAGCGCCTGGGCCAGCACGGTGGCGGTGGTGGTGCCGTCACCCGCGACGTCGTCGGTCTTCTTGGCGACCTCCTTGACGAGCTCCGCGCCGATCTTCTCGTACGGGTCCTCGAGCTCGATCTCCTTGGCGATGGAGACACCGTCGTTGGTGATCGTGGGGGCGCCCCACTTCTTCTCCAGCACGACGTTGCGACCCTTGGGGCCGAGCGTGACCTTCACGGCGTCGGCGAGCTGGTTCATGCCACGCTCAAGGCCGCGGCGAGCTTCCTCATCAAAGGCGATGATCTTGGCCATCTGAAGTGGTCCTCCGGGACACGGTCGACTGCTCGGACCAAGGGGTGCCCGCGACGGACGGCCCTGGTGTGCGGGGGTCCATTCCCCTACCGCTCCCGGGGGCCTCACCGACCCGGTCCGCTTATCACTCTCAACCTCTGAGTGCTAACGCCAATGATTAGCACTCCGGGTGGGCGAGTGCAAGCCCAATCGGCAACCCGCGAGCCGCCGC
>NZ_BAAAKJ010000153.1:15884-16680 GCF_039527695.1 Kitasatospora putterlickiae | reverse complement strand
GCACGGGCCCGCCGTGAAGCAAGAGGCGCACCAGCCCGATGGGCCGAGCCGAACTCCTGGGTGTCGGAAAGGTCAGACCGCCGCGCGGACCATGTCCGCCTGCGGGCCCTTCTGCCCCTGAGAGATCTCGAACTCGACCCGCTGGCCCTCCTCAAGGGTGCGGTAGCCGTCCATCTGGATCGCGCTGTAGTGGACGAAGACGTCCGCACCACCGTCGACCGCGATGAAGCCGTAGCCCTTCTCCGCGTTGAACCACTTGACGGTGCCCTGAGCCATTCCGAACTCCCCTAGTGCTGTGCTGGCCCTTCACGCCCCCGCAGGTCTGCGGACGCGGGTCTGGTTGGAGGCCGGCCCGGGGAACCCCCCCTGGGCGCGGCCGTGCACGCCGCTATCCTCCCGAGGCCGCCGAACGGTATCCGGCGAACGGGCGATTGCGTCGACCGCGGCTGAATGTATCCGGATCGACGCCCTCTGCAACAGGGCCAATGTCTGGGAATTCGCCCGGCGTTCCAAGGGACAGGACGGGCGCAATCGCCAGGAAAGCCGCAATTCCCACGGGACATAGCGGACGTATTACCCAAAATCCCGGCCAGAATTCTGACACCGGCCTGACATGTTTCCCGGGTCCCGCGCCCGCACCGGGCCTCGGGGGGCGGCCGGGGGCCGTGGTGGCGGTGCGGTGGATTCGTTCCCGGACGAGGGGGAGGGCGGCCCCCGTTCCCGGTCGAGCCACACTTTACTCCGAGCGGGACCGAAAATATTCCCGCCAAAATACGCGGCCGTCCGCGGCACGGAA
>NZ_BAAAKJ010000153.1:303-15860 GCF_039527695.1 Kitasatospora putterlickiae | reverse complement strand
CGCACCCGTCCCGGCGGGAACGGGCGCGGCGCGGCGGGGCTCAGCCGCCGGCGACCGCCGGAATGATCGAGATGTTCGCGCCGTCCTTGATCTCCGTCTCCAGGCCCTCGGCGAAGCGCACGTCGTCGTCGTTCACGTAGACGTTGACGAAGCGGCGCAGCTTGCCGGTGTCGTCCAGGACGCGCGCGGCGATCCCGGCGTGGTTCTTCTCCAGGTCGGCGATGACCTCGCCGAGCGTGGCGCCCTCGGCGGGCACCTCGCTGGCGCCGCCGGTGTAGGTGCGCAGGATGGTCGGGATGCGGACGTTGGCGCTCATGGGGGTCTCCTCAGTGCGGGGCGCGGGGACGGGACGGGCGGGGGCGCGGGCGGGTGGGGTCCGCGCGGGGGTCAGGCGGACGCCAGACCGGCGTCCCGGAAGGACTCCAGGGTCGGCCGGATCACGGCGGTCATCCCGGCCTCCGCGACGGCGTCGAGGGTCTTCAGGCCGTCGCCGGTGTTGATCGCGACGGTCTCCTTCGACGGGTCCAGCTGACCCGTCTCGACCAGCTTCTTGAGCACGCCGATGGTCACGCCGCCCGCGGTCTCCGCGAAGACGCCCTCGGTGCGGGCCAGCAGCCGGATCGCCGCCACGACCTCCTCGTCCGTCACGTCCTCCACCGCGCCGCCGGTGCGCCGGGCGATGTCCAGCACGTACGGGCCGTCGGCGGGGTTGCCGATCGCCAGCGACTTGGCGATGGTGTCCGGCTTGACCGGCCGGATCACGTCGTGGCCGGCCTTGAAGGCGGCCGAGACCGGCGAGCAGCCCGCCGCCTGGGCGCCGAAGATCCGGTACGGCCGGTCCTCGACCAGGCCGAGCCTGATCAGCTCCTGCAGGCCCTTGTCGATCTTGGTGAGCTGCGAGCCCGAGGCGATCGGGATCACGATCTGCTCCGGCAGCCGCCAGCCCAGCTGCTCGCAGATCTCGTAGGCGAGCGTCTTGGAGCCCTCGCCGTAGTACGGCCGCAGGTTGACGTTGACGAAGCCCCAGCCCTCGCCGGCCGGGTCGCCGATCAGCTCCGAGCAGAACCGGTTCACGTCGTCGTAGTTGCCCTCGATGCCGACCAGCTCGCCGCCGTACACCCCGGCCATCACGACCTTGCCCTGCTCCAGGTCGTGCGGGATGAACACGCAGGACCGGAAGCCCGCCCGGGCCGCCGCCGCGCCGACCGCGCCGGCCAGGTTGCCGGTCGAGGAGCAGGACAGCGTGGTGTAGCCGAACGCGCGGGCCGCCTCGATGGCGCAGGCCACCACGCGGTCCTTGAAGGAGTGGGTCGGGTTGCCGGAGTCGTCCTTGACGTGCAGCTGCGCGGTGAAGCCCAGCTCGCGGCCCAGGTTGTCGGCCTTCACCAGCGGGGTCCAGCCCGGGTTGAGGTTCGGCTTGCTCGCAACGTCGGCGGGCACCGGCAGCAGCGGCGCGTAGCGCCAGATCGACGCGGGACCGGCCTCGATCCGCTTGCGCAGCTCCTCGGCGTCCTCGCCGCCGAACTCGTAGGCGATCTCCAGCGGGCCGAAGCACTCCAGGCAGGCGAAGCTGGGGCCGAGCGGGAAACGGGTTCCGCACTCGCGACAGGACAGCTGGGCGGCGGGGCCGAGGTCAACGGTGACGGGTGCGGCGGTGTCGATAGCCATGCGTGGAGGCCTCTCTCCTCATCTTCCCCGTGACGCGGTCGCGCCCGGGCCGGAATTGGCACCTGTCCCGCCGGGGCGTAAGCCGACCGTGCGAGAAGGTTGCCGGGACGTCAACGGGCCGTTCCCTCAGTCCCTCTGGATGAGCTCTGTGAAGTTGTGGTCCTGCTCAGCGGAGACCCCGGCGTGCGAAGGTCCGACCGCTGTACGAAGACTGTATCCGAAGGCGTCAACCCCGAACGGCACCGTCCGCCACGCGAGATGCCCCGTCCCACCAGGCCCCGTCCCCGCCCCCGCCGAGGAGAGCACCGTGCCCCCCGAACCGACCCCCGAGCTCCTCCCCGAGACGGCGTCCTGGCTGCGCCGCCGCTCGTGGAGCGCGGCCGACCGCCCGGTGCACACGCTGCCGGCGGCCAAGCGGGCGCTCGGCCCGGCCGGCACGGTCAGCGTCGTGCTGCCCGCCCTGGACGAGGAGGCCACCGTCGGCGAGATCGTCCGGGTCATCCGCCGCGAGCTGATGGAGCGGCTTCCGCTGGTCGACGAGCTGGTGGTGGTCGACTCCGGCTCCTCCGACGCCACCGCCGAGGTCGCCGCCGAGGCCGGCGCCACCGTCGTCCACCGCGACGCGATCCTGCCCCGGCTGCCCGCCGCCCCCGGCAAGGGCGAGGTGCTCTGGCGCTCGCTGCTGGCCACCCGCGGCGAGATCGTCTGCTTCGTCGACGCCGACCTGCGCGAGTTCGACCCCGCCCTGGTCTCCGGCATCGTCGGCCCGCTGCTCACCGAGCCGGACATCCAGCTGGTCAAGGCGATGTACGACCGGCCGCTGGAGACCGACGGCGCGGTGGTGCCGGCCGGCGGCGGCCGGGTCACCGAACTGGTCGCCCGCCCGCTGCTCAACCTGCACTGGCCGGAACTCGCCGGTTTCGTCCAGCCGCTCGGCGGTGAGTACGCGGCCCGGCGCTCGCTGCTCGAACGGCTGCCCTTCCCCACCGGCTACGGCGTCGAACTCGGCCTGCTGGTCGACGCCCTGGAGACGGCCGGCCTGGACGCGCTCGCCCAGGTGGACGTCGGCGTACGCCACCACCGGCACCAGGACGGCCAGGCGCTCGGCCGGATGGCCGCCACCATCTACCGCACCGCGCTGGAACGGCTCGACCGCGCCCACCGCCTCAAGGCCTCCCCCGACCTGGTCCACCCCCGGCTCACCCAGTTCACCCGCGACCCGCGGACCCGCGCCTTCACCGCCCACACCCACCCGGTCACCGCCACCGAGCGCCCGCCGATGCACACCGTCCCCGAGTACGCCACCCGGCGATGACACGTTTGCCACCCCGGGCCCCCGGCAACCAACCAACCATGGGCCCTGACACGACCGAGCGTTCGAATCCGACCGGCGCCGCCGCCGTCCTGGTGGCGTCCAACCGGGGGCCGGTGTCCTTCGGCACCGCGGACGACGGCACGCTGACCCTCCGCAGAGGCGGCGGAGGCCTGGTCTCCGGGCTCTCCGCCATCGCCGACCCGGACGCCGTCTGGGTCTGCGCCGCCCTCTCCGACGCCGACCGCCGGGCCGCCCGGGAGGCCCCGGACGGCCGCCTCGACCGGGCCGGCCACGACGTCGGCGGGCAGGCCGTGCGGATGCTCGACATAGACCCGGAGACCTTCGCCCGCGCCTACAACGGCGTCGCCAACTCGACCCTCTGGTTCGTCCACCACCTGCTCTGGAACACCCCGACCGCCCCCGCCTTCGACGCCGCCTTCCGCACCGAGTGGGAGGCCTACACCGCCTACAACGCCGCCTTCGCCGAGGCGCTCGCCGCCGAGGCCGCCCCCGGCGCCGCCGTCCTGGTGCAGGACTACCACCTCTCGCTGGTCCCGGCGCTGCTCCGCGCCGCCCGCCCCGATCTGCGGATCGGCCACTTCTCGCACACCCCCTGGGCGCCGCCCGAGTACCTGCGGCTGCTGCCCGACGACATCTCGGAGGCCGTCCTCACCGGCGTCCTCGGCGCCGACCGGGCGGGCTTCCTGACCCGCCGCTGGGCGCTCGCCTTCGCCGACTGCTGCGAGCGCTTCCTCGGCGCGACGGTCGACCGCGAGGCGCTCACCGTCACCCACGCCGGCCGCACCACCGCGCTGGGCGTCCACGGCCTCGGCGCCGACGCCGACTTCCTGCGCGAGCGCGCCCACCGTCCGGACGTCGACGAGCGGCTCGCCACCCTGCGCGAGGCCGTCGGCGAGCGCCGCACGGTCGTCCGGGTCGACCGCACCGAGCTGAGCAAGAACATCGTCCGCGGCTTCCTGGCCTACCGGCACCTGCTGCGCACCCGCCCCGAGTGGCGCGACCAGGTGGTGCACATCGCCTTCGCCTACCCGTCCCGCACCGACCTCGCCGAGTACCGGGCCTACACCGACCAGGTGCGGGCGCTGGCCGCCGAGATCGTCGCGGAGTTCGGCACGCCGGACTGGACGCCGCTGATCCTGCACGTCGACGACGACTTCCCGCGCTCGCTGGCCGCCTACCGGATGGCCGACGTGGCCCTGGTCAACCCGATCCGGGACGGCATGAACCTGGTCGCCAAGGAGGTCCCGGTGGTCTCCGACCGGGGCTGCGCGCTCGTGCTGTCCCGGGAGGCCGGCGCGCACGCCGAACTCGGCGAGGACGCGCTGAGCGTCAACCCGTACGACGTCGTGGCCACCGCCGACGCGCTGCACGCCGGGCTCACCATGCCGGCCGGCGAGCGCGCCGACCGCACCAAGCGGCTGGCCGCCGCCGCGACGGCGCTGCCGCCCCAGCGGTGGTTCCTCGACCAGCTCAACGCCCTGCGCTGAGCTCCTCCCCCAGCGCGCCGAGCAGTTCCACCACGCCGGCCGGGCCCGGGACCACCAGGTCCGCCCGGTCGGCGAGCTCGCGCACCGGCGCGTCCGGCACGTCGCCCACCGCGCCGCTGCACACCAGCAGCCCGGCCAGGCCCTCGCCGCGCAGCTTCTCCACCGCCGCGAAGGCCGGGACGTCCCCGAGGTCGTCGCCCGCGTAGAGCACCGCGCGGGCACCGCGCTCGCGCAGCAGCCCGGTCAGCGCCGCCCCCTTGTCCACCCCCGGCGGCCGCAGCTCCAGCACCAGCCGGCCCGGCTCCACCACCAGCCCGTGCTCGGCCGCCAGCGCCTCCAGCGGCCCGCGCAGCAGCTCGAACGCGGCGGCCGGCCCGGCGGCGCGCCGGGTGTGCACGGCCACCGAGCGGCCCTTGTCCTCCACCGAGGTGCCCTCGGGCGCGGCGAGCTCCGCCAGCAGCCGGGGCAGCCGCTCGCGCACCGCGGCCACGCCCGGGTGCGGCGGCGGCGCGGTCCGCTCGCCGTCCTCCCAGCGCTCCGCGCCGTAGTGGCCGAGCACCACCACCCCGGCGAGTCCGGCGAGCCCGCCGTACTCCACGGCCAGGTCGGCCGGGCGGCCGGTCACCACCGCGACCGCGCCGACGTGCGGCGCCAGCGCGCGCAGCGCGGGCACCACGCCCGGATGCGCCCGGGCCCGGCTCGGGTCGGGGACGATCGGGGCGAGCGTCCCGTCGAAGTCGAGGGCGATCACGGCGTCACGGGGCGCGGCGAGCAGCGCCGCCAGCCCCGCGCGCCCGGCTTCCGTCAGCGGTCGCGTCATGTCGGCAAGACCCATGCCTGGCACCGTACCCACCCCGGCCCGGGGTCACCCGTCGGGCGTGCCGCCCCGGGGACGACCTAGCGTGCCGCCCGCCGGGCGTCCCGGATCCGGCGCAGCCGGTTGACCAGGACCGGCGCGTGCGCCAGCGCCTCCGGCCGGTCCAGCAGCGTGTTCAGCAGCTGGTAGTACCGGGTGCTGGAGAGCCCCAGCTCCTCCCGGACGGCGCGCTCCTTGGCGCCGGCCGTCCGCCAGGAGCGGCCCTCCAGCTCCAGCACGGCCCGGTCCCGCTCGTCCAGCCCGCCGGGCGCACCCGGTTCCGGTGCCGTCCCCTCGTCCGCGCCCATCCGGGCCCACCTCCGTCCATCACTACGGAGTGTCATTCTCCCCCGCGGACCCGACACACTCTGCGCCCCGCGCGGCCCCGGCCCGGCGGCTAGCGTCGATCCCATGACCAGCACGCCGACCGTCTCCTTCGCCCTGCACGTTCCGACCGCGGAGCTCCTCCCCGACCCGCTCGACCCGGCTCAGATCGTCTCCGGCACCCCCGAGGTGTCCGCCCTGGTGCTCACCGGATCCGCCACCGGGGAGACCGGCGTCTGGCAGATCACCCCTGGCACGGTCACCGACGTCGAGGCGGACGAGGTGTTCACGGTGCTGAGCGGCCGGGCCACCGTCGTGGTCGACGGCGGCCCGACGCTGGAGCTCGGTCCGGGCGTCTGCGGGGTGCTGCGGGCGGGCGAGCGCACCACCTGGACCGTGCACGAGACGCTGCGCAAGGTCTACACGATCACCTACTGACGCCCGCCCGGACCGCCGCCACCGCCCCGCCCGGATTCACTTGCGGACCCGGGCCGCCTCCTTCACCGCCGCCTGCTGGAGCTCGGCCAGCACCGGCCGGGCGTCGCCGGTGACCGCCGGTCCGATGCCGGCCTTGATCCGGTTGGAGACCTCCGCCCAGGCCGGGTCGCCGAACGGGTAGAAGCTCGCGTTGCCCAGACCGGCCGCGAACTGCTTGAGGTCCTCGTGCCTCGGGTCCTTGGTCATCGCGTCGAAGGCGTCCTGGGTGACCGGCAGCAGGTTGTAGGTCTCGTCGAACTTGAGCTGGTTCTCCTTGGTGTAGACGAAGGAGAGGAAGCTGCGGATCTCGTTCTTGTGTCCGTTGGCCTTGAACGCCATCATCCAGTCGGCCACGCCGAGGCTGCCGGTCCTCGCCAGGCCGTCCTTCTTCGGGATCGGCGCGGTCCCGAAGTCGATCTTGCCGTTGGCGGCCATCCGCAGCAGCGTCGGGTGCCCGTTGAGCATCGCCACCTTGCCGGCCGCGAAGTCGCTGAACACCGGGGTGCGGTTCACCTTGCCGGGGTCGGGGTAGGTCAGACCGGTGGAGACCAGGTTGGTCCTCAGCCAGTCGAAGGTGGCCTGGTTCTGGGGGCTGTCGATGGCGTAGTTGCCGACGTCGTCGGAGAGGCTGCCGCCACCGCTCAGCGTCCAGAGCATCGATTCGGCCGGCGCCTCCTCGGGCCCGAGCGGCAGTCCGTAGGGCACCACGCCCGGGACCTTGGCCTTGATCTTCTCGGCGGCCGCCTTGAGCTCGTTCCAGGTGGCCGGCGGCTGGGTGATGCCGGCCCGCTGGAAGATCGCCTTGTTGTAGAACAGCACCCGCGAGGAGGAGACGAAGGGAATGCCGTACGGCGTGCCGATCACCTGCCCCGCGTGCGAGAACAACTCCATGATGTTGGCCCGGGTCTCCAGGGTGAGCACATCCGCGGTCGGGTACAGCCGGTCGGCGGCGGCCTGGTCGGCGAAGCCTCCGGTCTGCACCAGGTCGGGCGACTTGCCGCCGCGCACCAGCTCGTCGACCCGCTTGCCGATGTCGGTCCAGCTCGCCACCTCGACGTCCACCCTGATGCCGGGGTTGGCGGCCTCGAAGCGGCGGGCGAGGTCGTCCCAGTACAGCTTGGAGCTGGTGTCCGCGCTCTCGCCGTAGTCGGCCGCGACCAGTTTGAGGGTGACCGGGCCGTCGTCCTGGCCGCCGCAGCCGGTGAGCACCAGTGCTCCGGCGAGGGCTCCGGCCAGCGCGAGGCTGAAGGGCCGGGTGGGGACCTGGGCGCGTCTGTTCAACGCGGGTACCGCCTTCGAGGGGGATCCTGGGGGTGGGACGGACCGGATCGGAGGGGGTGGATCCGGCCGTGGGAGGCCGCAAGGGTGCCAAACCGGGCGCACGGCGGTCCACACCTCGGGGGCCCGAACGCCGGGTAGTTATCGAAGTGCGGGAGTTGTTGCGCGGTACGCAACGAAATCCACGGATCCGACCTGCCAAACCCGTCCCCGCCCCCGCCCGGGGGCCTGCCGAGGGGCTCGCTCAAAGTGCCTCACACCGCACGCTTCTGCGACAAAGCTCACCCCTTTGGACCAGACCAATCCGACAACTGGACTAGACCTCTTAGACCTGGTCAAGGGAAACTGTCCTCCGTGAAGCACGTCATCGCACTCGATGTGGGGGGCACCGGCATGAAAGCCGCGCTGCTCGCCCAGGACGGCTCCGTGCTGTTCGAAGCACGCCGCCGGACCGGGCGGGAGCACGGCACGGAAGCCGTGGTCACCGCCATCCTCGACTTCGCCGCCGATCTGGCGGACGAAGGCCGCAGCCGTTTCGGCGCCGCGCCCCTGGCGGCGGGTGTCGCCGTCCCGGGGACGATCGACGAGAAGCACGGCATCGCGGTCTTCTCCGCCAACCTCGGCTGGCGCGACCTGCCGCTGCGCAAGCTGCTCAGCGAGCGCCTGGCCGGCCCGGACGGCGGGGCGATGCCGGTCGCCCTGGGCCATGACGTGCGCACCGGCGGCCTCGCCGAGGGCCGGCTCGGCGCCGGCCGGGGGGTCGGGCACTTCCTGTTCATCGCCCTCGGCACCGGCATCGCCGGCGCCATCGGCATCGACGGCCGGATCGAAGGCGGAGCCCACGGCTACGGCGGCGAGATCGGCCACGTGGTGGTCCGCCCCGGCGGACCGCAGTGCGGCTGCGGCGCCCGAGGCTGCCTGGAGACCCTCGCCTCCGCCTCCGCCGTCTCCCGCGCCTGGGCCGAGGCCGTGGGCGACCCCGACGCCGACGCGGCATCCTGCGCCGTCGCGGTGGACGCCGGGGACCCGCGCGCGGTCGCGGTCTGGCACAACGCGGTGGAGGCCCTGGCCGACGGCATCGTCCTCGCCCAGAGCCTGCTCGACCCGTCCCGGATCATCGTCGGCGGCGGGCTGGCCGAGGCCGGAGACACCCTGTTCACGCCGCTTCGGGCGGCGGTCACCGAGCGGCTGACCTTCCAGATGCCCCCCGAGGTCGTTCCCGCCATGCTCAAAGACACCGCCGCGTCACTGGGCGCGGGCCTGCTCGCCTGGGATCTGCTCTCCATGGAGGTGACCGCGTGACCGCGGACCGACTCGCACTGACCGGCGCCCGGCTGGTCCTGCCCGGAGGCGTCGTCGAGGGCGACCGTCTCGCCGTCGAGGGCGACCGGATCGCCGGTCTCGGCGGCTCCGCCACGCCCGGCGACCTCGACCTCAGCGGCTACACCGTCGTCCCCGGCTTCGTCGACCTGCACGTGCACGGCGGCGGCGGCGCGTCCTACTCCTCCGGCATCGCCGAGGAGGCCCTCCAGGTCGCCCGCACCCACCTGGAGCACGGCACCACCACCACGGTCGCCTCCACCGTCACCGGCGAGATCGACGACCTGGCCCGCCAGGCCTCGGTGCTCTCCGAGCTGGTCGAGGACGGCGTGCTGGCCGGCATCCACTTCGAGGGCCCGTTCATCTCGCACAACCGCTGCGGCGCCCACCGCCCCGACCTGCTGCGCGACCCCGACCCGGCACTGGTGCGCAAGCTGGTCGACGCCGCCCGCGGCCACGCCCGGATGGTCACCCTGGCGCCCGAGCTGCCCGGCGGCCTCGACTCCGTGCGGATGCTCGCCGACCTGGGCGTGATCGCCGCCGTCGGCCACACCGACTCGGACTACGCCAAGACGCTGGAGGCCATCGAGGCCGGCGCCACCGTCGCCACCCACCTGTTCAACGCCATGCCCGGCATCGCCCACCGCGCGCCCGGCCCGATCGTGGCGCTGCTGGAGGACGAGCGGGTCACCGTCGAGCTGATCAACGACGGCGTCCACCTGCACCCGTCCGTGCTCGACCTCGCCTACGGCACCGCCGGCGCCGCCCGGGTCGCCCTCATCACCGACGCCATGGGCGCGGCCGGCATGGGCGACGGTCTCTACCCGCTCGGCCCGCTGCAGGTCGAGGTCAAGGACGGCGTCGCCCGGCTGGTCGAGGGCGGCGCGATCGCCGGCTCCACGCTCACCCTGGACGTGGCGTTCAAGCGCGCGGTCACGGTCAACGGCCTCGGCCTCAACCAGGTCGTCGAGTCGCTCTCCGCCGTCCCGGCCAGGCTGCTCGGCCTCGCCGACCGGATCGGCGGCCTGGAGCCCGGCAAGCTCGCCGACCTCGCCGTCGTCGACTCCGCGACCTACGACCTGGTCGCCGTGATGCGCCACGGCGAGTGGATCACCGGCGGCGACCGCTTCGCCCCGATCGCGACCGCCTGACCCGCGCCCGCACATGACGGAGGCCGCCGGTTCCCCCGCGATGGGGGGAACCGGCGGCCTCCGTCGTGAGCCGCCGCGGCTACGCCGCCTCCAGCACCACCTGGTCGATCAGGATCGTGCCGCTGCCCGGCGGCAGCGAGATCACGATGGTGTTCGCCCCCGCCTGCATCGGCGGGGTTATGTAGGTGTTGAACCAGGACGCGGCGGGGTCCTTGCCCGGCGAGTAGTTCTTGAGGTTCGCGCCGCCCGGCCAGTCCTTGCCGTTGACCGCCATCGTCGCCCGCACGTCGGCGCCCGGGTTGTTGTAGTGCACGGTGAACTTGTACGTGCCGGCGGTCGGGAGGTCGCCGGCCCAGGTGACCGTCCCTCCCGGGTTGAGCGTCAGGTAGCTGCCGTCCGCCGACTTGGTGCCCTTGACGGTGTTCGCCGAGGGCGCGTTCTGCCCCTGGAGCTGGCCGGCGTCCACCGGGCCGAGGCCGCCCGAGGCGGTCGCCGAGGGGGTGGCCGACGCGGCGGCGCTCGTCGGGTCGGCGCTCCCGGTGGCGCCGCCCGGGGTGGCCGGGGCGCTCGCCGCGGTGGTGCCGCCCTTGGCCTCCTCGTCCTTGTCCTTGTCCGGGTCCCCGGTGGACAGGGCGATGCCGGCGCCGATCGCGATGGCCGCGACCACGGCGACCGCGCCGATCACCGCGCCCTTGCCCCGGCCGCGGCCCGGCGGCCGCTCCTCGCCGGGCTGCGGGCGGGAGTGCTCGGCGTAGCGGGTCTGCTGGGTCGGGGCGGAGCCGAAGTCGCCCTGCGGCGGGTACGGCTGCTGCGGCTGGGGCTGCGGGTAGCCCGGCTGCGGCGGGTAGGGCTGCTGCGGTCGCGGCGGCTGGCCGTACTGGGCGCGGCCGACCTCCATCGGGCGGCTGTAGGACGTGCGCGGCACGCCCTGCTGCGGCTCGGCCGGCTGACCGGAGCCGCCGTCGGCCGGACGGTAGAGGTAGCCGAAGGGATCGTCGTCCTGCGGGGCGCCGTCCTCCGGGCCCTGGGGCGCTCCGCTGCTGCCGGCGGTGGTCACGGTGGTCAACTCCCCCATCGCGGTCGCGCCGCCGGGCTGCCGTGCCGTCGGCGCTGGTCGTGGTCGCTCGTACCCCGGAACCCTACCTGCCGCCGCCGACGCCCCGAAAAGACCCCTTGACAACCGGCGGGTAACCCCGCGTGGTCCGCTAGCCGGCCCGCCGGTGCGAACGCTCGCCGCGGGCCCCTCGCACCGCGCCGCCGCGGGCCCGCTTCTCGTCGTACATCCGCTCGTCCGCGGTGTGCAGGACCTCCTCGATGCTCATCCCGCAGCCGGCCCAGCCGATGCCGAGGCTCACGCCGACCCGCATCCCCCGGCCGTCGATCCGCATCGGCGGGATGATCGCGTTGCGCAGCCGGTGGGCGAGGTCCTTCGCCTCGTCGCGGCCGATGCCGTCGGCGAGCACCACGAACTCGTCGCCGCCGAGGCGGGCCACCGTGTCGCCGTCGCGCACGGCGGCGCTGAGCCGACGGGCGACCTCGACCAGGACGGCGTCACCGGCGTTGTGGCCGAACCGGTCGTTGATCGACTTGAAGCCGTCGAGGTCGCAGAAGATCACCGCGAGCCCCTTCTCGACGGGGGCCGCCGGGGCGCCCGAGCGGAACGGGCCGGACCGCAGCTCGCCGCCCGGGCCCTGGTCGGCGGGGACCACCGCGTGCACGTGCTCGCCGTACCCGTTCGCCCCGCCGTCGGTGGCGGGCGCCGGGTACCCCTCCGTCTCCGTGCCGTCCTGGCCGGCCGGGCGGTAGGAGTCGCCGAACAGGCTCTCCGGGTAGCCGCCGGCGCCGTATCCGGTGCCGCCGTAGCCGTACCCGCCGCTCCCGTGGCCCGCGTCGGCGGGCCCGCCCTGCTGACCTGCGGTGACGGGCTCCTGCGGCAGCCCGCAGAGCCGGCGCCCCAGCCGGGCCTTGAGCTCGGCGCCGTTCGGCAGCCCGGTGAGCGCGTCGTGGCTGGCCCGGTGGGCGAGCTGCAGCTCATGCCGCTTGCGGTCCTCGATGTCCTCGACGTGGGTGAGCAGGAAGCTCGGGCCCTCGGCGGCGTCGGCCACGATCGAGTTCCGCAGGCACACCCACTGGTAGCCGCCGTCCCGGCGGGAGAGCCGTAGTTCCGCCCGGCCGCTCTCGGCGCTGGTGCGCTCCAGCAGCGCCCGGTCGTCCGGGTGGACGAGATCGGCGAAGCTCTGCTGGCGCAGCACCGCCCGGGGGCGGCCGAGCAGGCGACAGAGCGCGTCGTTGACCCGGGTCAGCTGGCCGCGCCCGGCACCGTGCAGTTCGGTGATGGCCATCCCGCTGGGGGCGTACTCGAAGGCCTGGCGGAAGCTCTCCTCGCTGGCCCGCAGCGCCTGCTGCTCCTTCTCCAGGCGGGCCAGCGCGCGTTGCATCTCGGCGCGCAGCCGGGCGTTGCCGATCGCGATGGAGGCCTGCAGGGAGAACATCTCCAGGGCCTCGCGGGTCCAGGCGCCGGGCCGCTTGCCGCTGCGCGGGCGGTCCACCGAGAGCACGCCGAGCAGGTCGCCGCCGGCGCTGTACATGGGAGCGAGCAGGCCGTCGGCGGGGTGCCAGTCGTTGGCGTAGACGGGCATCGGACCGTCCCCGATCCAGCGCGGGATGTCGCTGGCGACCGCCCAGCCGCGGTCGTAGGGGAGGAAGCGCAGGGTGCCCCAGTGGTCGCTGACGCCGAGCAGCCGGTCCCAGGACTCGCGGGAGCCGACCTGGCCGAGCAGGACGGAGGGCCCGCCCATGGCGCTCTCCTCCAGCTCCCAGACGGCCGCCACCACAAGGTCGCCGTCCGGCCGCACCAGGCTGACCGCGGCGGCGTCGAATCCGAGTCCGTGCACCGCGCCCTCGACCACGGCCTGCAGCGTTCCCGCCAGGCTGCGGGCAGCGTTGAGGTCCGCCACGACCCGGTGCAAGGTGCGGAGGGTCGCGAGACGGACGTACGGCTCCGACTCGGCTTCCATGCGGGGGCTCCCCGGCTGCTTCGGATAGGTCTTGATTGGTTATCGTCCGATTGCCAGAAGAACTGAATCACAGGGAGCACAGCGTTCGGCACGCTCGGTCAGCAATAGGCCAGCACTTGTGACTTAAATCACACAAGACTAATGCACCCTTAATCAGTTCATCTGTCCCATACCTGGACAAGACAGCCCATCGACACATTTCCCGTGGTCGGTCGCATTGGCCGCGCACTGTAGCCCCTGACCGCCGGCAGGCCCTCCCCTTCACTCCTGGGGGTGAGTCGCACGGGGCTGCGCCGCTGGTCCTACGACCAGGGCCCGATGTCGTTCCCCCCGGTCGCGGGCTACCGTGCGGTACGTGTACCCGTCCCCGCAGCCCGAAGCTGCCTCCCAAGCGACCCCCGACGAGTTCCGGGCCGCGCTCTCCCAGCTCGCCTCCGGCGTGAGCCTGGTGACCGTCCACGATCCGGACGACGGCGAGGACGTCGGCATGACCGCCACGTCCTTCCTCTCGGTGTCGCTGGAGCCGCCGCTGGTCCTGATCTCCGTCCGGGAGGACTCCCGGATGGACGAGGTGCTCTCCCGGGCCGACACCTGGGCGGTCTCCCTGCTGTCGGAGGGCCAGAAGGCGCTCGGCTCGCGGTTCGCCATGAAGGGCCGGCTCAGCGACCGGCTGCTCTTCGCCGACGCCGCGCACCACCGCGGCCCGCACAGCGGAGCCCCGCTGATCGACGGCGCGCTCGCCACCGTGGAGTGCCGCACCGAGCAGCGGATAGCCGCCGGCGACCACACCCTGCTGCTCGGCCGCGTCCTGGAGGCCACGGTCCCCGACCCGGGCGGCCGCCCGCTGCTCTACTTCCGCGGCGGCTACCGCACCCTGGGCTGAGCCGGACCTACTGCTCCCCGCGCGGGGCGCGCCGCCCCTGCTTCAGCTCGGAGCGGTGCCGCTTGTTGGTGAGCCGGCGCTCGACCATGCCCCGGCTCGGCCGGGTCGCCCGGCGAGCCTTCGGCGGCGGCGCGGTCGCCTCGCCGAGCAGCGAGGCCAGCCGGGCTGCGGCGACCTCCCGGTTGCGCCACTGCGAACGGTGCTCCGAGGCCCGGACCACCAGCACCCGCCCGTCCACCAGCCGCCCCGCCAGCCGTTCCAGGGCCCGCTGCTTCCACACCTCGGGCAGCGCGTCGGAGGCCGCCAGGTCGTAGCGCAGCTCCACCTGGGTGTCCGAGGTGTTGACGTGCTGGCCGCCGGGACCGGAGGAACGGGAGAAGCGCCAGACGAGCTCGGCGTCGGGGACGACCACCGACCCCCGTACGCGAATGGGCTCAGGCATGCGCCCATTCTCCCGCGCCGGGGCCACGCCGGTCACCCGGTTATCCGGCCAGGACCGGGCAGCCCCGACAATGTCCAGTGTGATCGAGCTCGGCTACTCCCTTTCCAACCGCTTCCCCGACCCCCCGCAGACCGACTACCGGACCGCGGGCGTGCGTGAGCTGCGGTACGACCTGTTCTGCGGCGACGTCTACCTCGACGCCGAGGGCGCGGAACTGTCCACGGCCTGGGGATGGGTCCCGGTGCTGGACTTCGCCTGGGCCCTGTGCGACATCGTCGAGGAACTCGACCGCGACCCGGCCGGCGGCCGCGCGGCCCGGGTGCAGACCGCCGACCTCGACTTCACCCAGAACACCGAACTGCTCCGGTTCGCCCGCCGCTTCAACTGGGTCGAGGTCACCGCCACCTGGCTGCCCGACGAGCCGCCCGCCGTGCTGCGCCACGGCGACCTGCGCCGCGAGGCGCGGGACTTCCTCCAGGACACCCTCGCCGACCTCTTCGACATGCACCCCGACCTCGCCGACAATCCGGCGATCTGGGAGCTCCAGAGCCGGTTCCGACGGATCTGACGAGGGAATACCCAAAACCTTGCCAACGGGCCGAAAAGGCCCGGCCGCGCGGAACCAACTCCGGAGGTTCCCGCGTTATCCCCGGCAACAAGCAAATCGAAGGGACTGCACACACCATGCCAGTGAGCCTCTCCAAGGGTGGCAACGTCTCGCTGACCAAGGAGGCCCCCGGCCTGACCGCGGTCACCGTCGGCCTCGGCTGGGACGTCCGCACCACGACCGGTGCCGAGTTCGACCTGGACGCCAGCGCGATCGTGCTGAACGCGGACGGAAAGGTGCTGTCCAACAGCCACTTCGTCTTCTTCAACAACACCAGCACCCCGGACAACACCGTCGTCCACACCGGTGACAACCGCACCGGCGAGGGCGCCGGCGACGACGAGGCGATCAACGTCAACCTCGCCACGCTGCCGGCCGAGGCCACCCGGATCACCTTCCCGGTCTCGATCTACGACGCCGTCGCCCGGTCCCAGAACTTCGGCCAGGTCCGCAACGCCTACATCCGCGTGGTGAACGCCGCCGGTGGCGCCGAGATCGCCCGCTACGACCTCTCCGAGGACGCCGCCACCGAGACCGCCATGATCTTCGGCGAGCTCTACCGCAACGGCGCCGAGTGGAAGTTCCGCGCGGTCGGCCAGGGCTACGCCTCCGGCCTGGCCGGCATCGCCCAGGACTTCGGCGTCCAGATCTGACGCTCCCGCACCCGCGGGCCGTCCGGCGCCCGTCCCGCCACCCGGCGGGGCGGGCGCC
>NZ_BAAAKJ010000153.1:0-276 GCF_039527695.1 Kitasatospora putterlickiae | reverse complement strand
CGCTCCGCCGTCCGTCTCTACCGCGAGGCGCGCAGCTCGGGGACCTCGATCTGCTCGGTCTCGTCGTGCGGGGTCAGGTCGACCACCTCGGGTTCGGCCTCCCCGACCTTCGGCAGCACCCGGGTCTCGGCCTCCGGCAGCACCAGGGCCTCCGCCTCCGGCACCACCGCCTGCTCGCGCGTCCGCTCCTGCTCGGCGAGCGCCTCGTCACCGACCACGTCCGCCAGGTCCGCCCGCTCGCCCAGCTCCGCGACGCTGCGCACGGCCGGCGCCGGA
>NZ_BAAAKJ010000152.1:51591-52115 GCF_039527695.1 Kitasatospora putterlickiae | reverse complement strand
GCGCCACCGAACAGGAGACCGTCGACCTCTTCCACGGCATCTACACCGACGGTCTCGAAGCCCTCAACAACACCCTCACCACCTGACCCACACCACACCACACCCCCACGGCCCCGACCCGCCCACCAGCAGGCCGGGGCCGCACCGTCCGGAAGGACCCGCCATGGAAACCCGTTCGCACCACCACGCGGCTCGCAGCGAAGAGCACGCCACCGCCCCGGCGGGCCTGGGCACCTGGACGGCCACCGTCCTGGTCTGCCTCGCCGCCGGTGCCGCCCCGCTCATCGGATTCTGGACCTTCGCGCACTGACCCGATCCGGGGGTCTCGGCGAGGCCGGGTGAAGACCCTCCGAACACCACCCGCGTCAACGCCGGTGGGCTGCCCCACCCGTCCCGTCCGCCACGCCCGCCCCAGTCGCCCCACCGGCGCCGGGCGCGCATCCGGTGTCTGACGAGCCGTCACCCCGGGCGTCCGGGCGACACGCCGCGCGGGCCGCCACGCCCCGGATCTGCCACCCCGGGTG
>NZ_BAAAKJ010000152.1:39737-51525 GCF_039527695.1 Kitasatospora putterlickiae | reverse complement strand
CGCCCGGACCCGCCGCCTGCTCGACCGCGCGGAACCCCCGCCGCCGGGGACCTCCTGCTACGACTGGGCCGCCTACTCCCACCAGGAGGCCGAGGTCCTCGCCGCCGTGGGCGACCTGCCCGGCGCCGTCGCCGCGCTCACGGCCTCGCTCCGCTGCCGTCCGGCGGCCGAACGCCGGGCCCGGGCGGTGACCACGGTGCGGATGGCCGGGCTGCTGCTCTCGCAGGGACGGCTCGACCGGTCCTGCGCCGCCTGGCACGCGGTGCTCGACGACCACCCGCTGCTGGGCTCGGGCCGCGTGGACGCCGCCGTCCGGCGGCTGCGGGGCACGCTCGCCGGGCACGCCGCGTCACCGGCGGCGCGCTCCGTGCTGGCCAGGATCGACGCACCGGAAGCCGACGAGCGATGGCGCCACCCCTAGCCACCCGGGCCGGGTTCAGACGGACCCGGTGAGGGGGCCCAGCGGCACCTCGACGCGCTGGTCGTGCTTGTCGAGGAGCCAGCGGTCGACGTCCAGCAGCCACCAGCGGTCGACCCGGACGCTGTAGAAGCGGCGGGGCCCGGCGTCCCGGAACTCGGATTCGGGCAGCAGCCACTCGCCGCGTACGGCGGGGTCGGGGAAGTTCAGTTCGTAGTACAGCCGGTGGTGCTCGGCCACGTCCGGGCCGTCCGTCGCCCGGCAGGTCCCGGTGAACTGGGCGCCGTCCAGGCCGAGTCCGGGCAGACCGGTCAGGTAGAGCGAGCCCGCCACCCCGGGGCGGGCCTCGATGTCGCGGGAGTGCCGGGCGGCGCGCAGGGAGTAGTAGAGCAGCCTCAGAGGCCCGCCCGGAATGCGCAGCGGCACGAAGTTCACGGTCGCGGACCAGGGCGCGGAGCCGTCGGTGGTGGCCAGGGTCATGAAGCGGGCGTGCGAGAGCAGGTGCTCGCTGCGGCGGAGGAGTTCGTCGAGCCCGGTCACGACGGGCCTCCCGGCGGGAGGGTGCGGTCGAGTCCGAGCGGGACCGGGGGGTCGCTGAGCAGGGTGGCCTCCAACAGGGTCCACCAGCGGGCCTGTTCGGTGCGGCGCCGCTCCCAGGCGGGGTCGCGGCCGCGCTCGGCGACCTGGCGCCGGTAGCGGCCCCAGCCGGCCTCGTCGGCGAAACTGACGGTGTGCTCGATGACGTGCACGGGGGTGCCGACGGTGCGCACCGCCCACCGGGTGCGCAGCACGGTGTCGAGGCCGTCGTAGAACCAGGCCTCGCGGGCCCGGACCCAGTCCCAGAAGGCCGGCTGGTCGGCCTCGGCGGCCGGCGTGGGCTGGATCAGGTAGACCAGGTGCAGCACGGCGGGGCTCCTTCCACAGCGGGGCGGGGGCGGGGTCAGCCGGCCGGCGGCGGGTCGGCGGCGTCCGGGTCCCAGCCGCCCCACTCGGGCGCCAGGGCCCAGGGGCGGGCGGCGCAGCGGGTGGCCCAGAGCCGGGCGGTGCGGGCGTTGTGCCGCCGCGCCGTTCCCGGGTCGCAGAGGCGCCCGTGCCGGGGCAGCACGACGACGGCGAGCGGGGAGAGGACGGCGCCCTGTCTGATCTTGATCCGCCAGGCGGAGATCGCCAGGCGGTAGCGGCGGAAGCCGCAGGCGGCGGCGTAGTCGACGGGGGCCTGGTAGCAGAGCACGAAGTACTCGCCGTGCGGCTCGGCGGCGCGGTGGTCGAATCCGAAGTAGCGGGCGTAGAGGCGGTCGCCGTGGGGGTAGCAGACGTTCACGGCGACGGGGTGGCCGTCCCGGACGGCGAAGCAGGCGACGGCCCGGTCCAGCACCCCCGTCCTGGCCTGCGCCTCGAAGGAGCGGAGCATCCACCCGGGGTCGGCGGTGCCGCCGTACCGCGCGCGGGTCTGCGTCACCAGGGCGGCGGTCCGTCGCACCGCCTCCCGCCGGTCCAGGGGCCGCCACTCCACGGTGGTGTCGCCGCGCTCGCAGGCGCGCCGCTCGGCGCGGCGGCGGGTTCGGTCGGGCTGGCTCATCCGGGCCAACTGCTCGGCGTAACCGCCCACCGCGACGGCGAGGTTGGCGTCCGCGTCGTGCAGCAGCACGGTGGCGCGCGGCTGCCGCCGGGCGAGCTCGCGGGCGTCGTCCGCGGCCAGGTACGGCATGACGACGCCGTCGAGGCCGCGCTCGCGGGCCAGCCGGAGCGCCGTGCCGAGCAGGGTGTCCAGGGTGCGGGCGCGGGCCTCGCCGCGGGTGCAGACCAGTTCGTTGTAGGTGGAGCGCCGGGCTCCCAGCCACAGGTACGCCGAGGAACGCGCCTCCGTCACGTCGGGTAACAGCGTGGGCAGGTGGAAGAGCCCGGGGCCGTCGTTCTCGCCGGGCCAGACCGGCAGCGCGCCCAGCAGCCTCCCGCCGGAGGCGGCGGTGACCAGCGCGGTGTCGCCGTGGGCGAGTTCGAGCGCGTGCACCCAGGCGCCGCAGTTGTAGAAGTTGTCGGGGCCGACCAACCGGTCCCACGCGGCGGGGTCGACCTCGGCGAACGACGGCAGGACGTCCGCCTCGATCGTCCCGGGGCTCCGGTAGGCCTGCTGAAGGGTGGTCATGGCGCTGCCTCGGGGTCATCCGGTTCTGGTGCAGGTGATGAGCGCCGCGTGGGGGCGGGTGAGGTACGGGCGCCAGAAGTCCTCGCCGTGGCGGGCCAGCCCCTCCGCGGAGACCTGGAAGGCGGGCCAGCGGACCGAGGCGAATCCGGCCTCGCGCAGGGCCCGTTCCAGCGTGGCGCGGCTCCAGTAGCGCGCGGTGATCCGTTCGTCGTACCGGCCGAAGCACAGCTCCAGCGTCACGCGCGAGGCGTCGCGGCGCGGCTCGGCCTCCACCAGGCGCAGGCCGTAGCGTTCGTAGGAGGTGCGCTCCCCGTCGAAGTCCGGGTTCACGGGGAGGGTGACGAACCGGCCTCCCGGGCGCAGGGCCCGCGCGGCGAGCGCACAGAGCGTGACCAGTTCCGCGTAGTCCTCCGCGTACGGCAGCACGTACACGGCCACGGCGGCGTCGAAGGCGCCGTCGTCGATCCCGTCGGCCCGCTCGGTGTACTCGACGCCCAGCGGCTCGGCGCGCTCGGCCCGCCGGGCGAGGCCGAGCATGCCCTCGGAGATGTCGTGCCCGAGCACCCGCGCCGCCCCACGGCGCTTGAGCTCCCGGCTGTAGAGCCCCGTCCCGCACCCGATGTCCAGGACGCTCCCGCCGGCGACCGCACCCAGCTCGGCGAACACGCTGAACGACTCCAGGTACCGCCGCCACGGCAGGAGGAACATCTCCTCGTACATCGCACCGAGGGCGTCGAACTGGTCATCCGCGCTCATATCAGGAATTCTCCACCGATCCGCGGCCGCGCACGACCCGGGCCCGGCGGTGTCCGCGCCCGCTCCACCAGGGCGTCGGCGACCCCGGCCGTACCCCGCTCGGTATCGTGGCCACCGGGGCACAGGGGGCGCCTGGTCCGGACCCGCCGACCTGGTGGCTCGGGCCGAACGAACCGGAGGACACCTCGTGAGGATCAATCTGACCAGCGTCTTCGTCGACGACCAGGCGAACGCCCTGCGCTTCTACACGGAGGTGCTGGGATTCGTGAAGAAGCACGACGTCCCGCTCGGCGCGGACCGGTGGCTGACCGTCGTCTCGGCCGAGCAGCCCGACGGCACGGAACTGCTCCTGGAGCCCGACGGCCACCCCGCCGTCGGGCCCTACAAGCGGGCGCTGGTCGGCGACGGGATCCCCGCCGCCTCGTTCGCCGTGGACGACATGGCGGCCGAGTTCGAACGCCTGCGCGCACTCGGCGTGCGCTTCACCCAGGAGCCGGTGGAGATGGGGCCGGTCACCGTGGCGGTCCTCGACGACACCTGCGGCAACCTCATCCAGCTCACCCAGCAGCGCTGAGGACCCTGGTCACCGCTCGGGGGTCCGCGAAGCAGGCCGCGCCGGGTCCCGCGGAGGTTCCGCGCCCGGGTGCGGACCCCAGGCCTCAGCCGGCCAGGGCGTCGTGGAACTCCCGGGCGAGGGCCAGGAACTCGTCCGCCGAGTGGGCGGAGAGGTGCGGATCGAGCAGTGGCTCGGCGTCGAACTCCCGTATCGCGGCGGCGAAGTAGTCGGCGATCTGCTCGACCGTGCCGCGTCGCGGGACCTGCTCGACGGGTACGGGCGCGGCGGTGACCACCGGGTTGGCCCGCAGGACCAGCCGCAGGGCCCGCGGGTCCCGGCCGGCGGCGCGGGCGGCGTCGTGGAGCAGCCGTCGGATCCCGCGCAGCGCGGGCAGCGGCAGCGCGACGCCGAGCCAGCCGTCGGCGCGGCGTCCGACCCGCTCCAGCGCGGCCGGGCCGAACCCGCCGAGCAGGACGGGCGGGCGCGGCCGCTGGACCGGGAGGGTCAGCACCGTCGACGGCGGTACGGTCCACAGCGCGCCGGTGTGCCGGACGTCCTCGCCGCCCGCCCAGACCGCCTCCAGCACGTCCAGGGTCTCCTCCAGCCTGGCCGCCTTGCCCTCCCAGGGGACGCCGACCGCCTGGTACTCGTCCCTGGACCAGCCGAGCCCGATGCCGACGTCCAGCCGGCCGCCGCTGACCCGGTCGATGGTGGTCAGCGTGCGGGCGAGCAGCGCGGGCGGCTGCCAGAGGGCGTTGAGCGTGCTGGTGCCCAGCCGCGCCCGGCCGGTGGCGCCGGCGGCCACCGTCAGCAGGGTCAGCGGGTCGAGGAAGGCGCGGTACTCGGCCGGCGTCGTGCCGTCCCCGCCGGGGTAGCGGCTGCGCGGGTCGTTGGGGACCAGGAGGCGGTCGCCCGTCCAGAGGTGGTCGTAGCCGATCGCCTCCGCCCCGGCGGCGACCCGGGCGGTCAGGGCGGGATCGGCGAAGGCGCCGTACTGGGGGAGGGCGAGTCCGATGGGCATCCGTGTTCACGCCTTTCGTGGGGCTGCTTCGGGGGACGGCCACCACTGTGGCGCACGGTGCTCAACGGACGGTATGCGGCCGGTCAACGCCGGGGCACGGTGGCACCCCCCGCCGGGCCAGGACCCGGTGTGACGCTGGGCCGACCGGATGGCGGGCGGCCGGCCTTCGGTGTGCCGGGCGGGCGCGGGGCGGGGAGCGTGGTGGTGGGCGGGCTAGGTTCGGGGGCGTGACCGGCAATGACGCGGTCCTGGCGTTGATGGTCGTCACGGCGCTGGGCTTCGACTTCACCAACGGCTTCCACGACACCGGCAACGCGATGGCGACCTCGATCGTCACCGGGGCCCTGCCGCCGCGCGTCGCGGTCGCGGTCTCGGCGGTGCTGAACCTGGTCGGCGCGTTCCTGTCGACCGCCGTGGCGGCGACCATCGCCAACGGTCTGGTCTCCAGCGGGGACGTGACCCTGACCGTGGTCTGCGCCGGTCTGACCGGCAGCATCCTGTGGAACCTGGCCACCTGGTACCTCGGGATCCCCTCCAGTTCCTCGCACGCCCTGATCGGCGGGGTGATCGGGGCGACGATGGCGGCGGCCGGCTCCTCGGCCGTCAAGTGGCAGGGCCTGGTCTCCAAGGTGATCGTGCCGGCGGCGCTGTCCCCGTTCATCGCCGGCCTGGTGGCCGTGGTCGGCACCCTGCTGGTCGCCCGCATCACCCGGGACGTGCCCGCACGCCCGCGCGAGCGCGGGTTCCGGCTGGGCCAGATCGGCTCGGCCTCCATGGTCTCGCTCGCCCACGGCACCAACGACGCGCAGAAGACCATGGGCGTCATCACCCTCGCCCTGATCGCCAACGGCGACCTGCCGACCGGGGCGAAGGCGCCGGACTGGGTGATCGCCTCCTGCGCGCTGGCGATCGCGCTGGGCACCT
Organism: Kitasatospora putterlickiae; assembly: GCF_039527695.1. Classification (NCBI taxonomy): domain Bacteria; kingdom Bacillati; phylum Actinomycetota; class Actinomycetes; order Kitasatosporales; family Streptomycetaceae; genus Kitasatospora; species Kitasatospora putterlickiae. The sequence continues at coordinate 45,704 of NZ_BAAAKJ010000152.1, read as the reverse complement.
ACGCCGGCGGCTGGCGGGTGATCCGCGCCCTGGGCAAGGGCCTGGTGGAGATCGCCTCGCCCCAGGGGATGGCCGCCGAGTCGGCGTCGGCCGCCGTGATCCTCTGCTCCAGCGACTTCGGCTACTCGCTCTCCACCACGCACGTGGCCACCGGATCGATCCTGGGTTCGGGAGTCGGCTGGAAGGGCGCCGAGGTGCGCTGGCAGCTCGCCCGCCGGATGGTAACGGCCTGGCTGCTCACCCTTCCGGCCGCCGCGCTGGTCGGCGCGGTGGCGTACTGGACCGCGAACGGGATCGGCGGGACGGTCGGCGTCGTGGTGGTCTTCACCGCGCTGGTGCTGGCGTCGATCGCCTTCTTCGCCGCCTCCCGCCATCCGGCCGTCACCCCGGAGAACGTCAACGCCGCGTGGACCGGCTCGGTGACCCCGGAGTCCGCCGCGGCCAAGGCGAAGGGACCGGCCGAGAACGGGGTGGGACCGTGAACTCCTGGATCAACCTGGACGCGGTGTGGCGGATCGTCGTGGTGGGCCTGCTCACCGGCGCCGGACTGCCCGCACTGTTCGCCCTCGGCCTGCGCCTGCTCAACCCGCCCGGCGGCCCCGCCGACGGCCCGTCGACCGGACGGCCCACCCCCGGCCCGCTCGGCTACGCCCTGGCCGGGCTGCTCTTCGCGGTGGTGCTCGCGTCGATCGGCTGGGGCATCTCCGTCATCGTCGGCCACCGCTGAGACCGTCCGCCGTGGCACGGCCGGGCGGAGGCACCTCGGTCGTGGCCTCGCGCGGTCCTTCGAGGCGGCGGACGAGGTCCTCGTACTCGTCGGGCCGGCGCCTCGACGGCGTCCTGAGCAACGCCGCCGCCTTCCACCGACGGTGGGGGTGGTGGCCGACGCGGGGACGGCTACGGGCCTGGTGCCGTACGAAGCCCCGCGCCTGACCTCCGCCGGCACGGGCGCCGAAGGCTTGACGGCGGCCTCCCGGGGTGCCGCTCAGCGACCGTCCGCCGCGGGCCCGGTCCGCAGCCGGCCCCGGGCGGCCCGGCGTTCGAGCCGGCGCCGTTCCGCCGTCGCCCAGCGCTCGGCGCGGGCCGGGTCGAGGGGCGTGCCGTGGCCGACGTGCAGCCGGGTGGGCTTGAGGTCGAGCATCGCGCGGAGGCTCGCGAGGTTGGCGAGCGGGTCGTCGTGGAAGGGCGGGTTGGCGGGGCGGCCCCTGATCAGGCCCATGAAGGAGTTGGCGATCAGGTCGCCGGCCACCAGGTCGCCGTCCTCGGTGAGCACGGAGACGGAGCCGGCGGTGTGGCCGGGCGTGGGGATGATCCGACCCTCGACGCCGAAGTCCGCGAGGCCGACGTCCCCGGAGCCGGTCCCGCCCCGGAGCACGAGGTCGGGCTCGAACGGTTCGACCTGTTCGTGGAGCTTCGGGCTGCGGGCCATCAGCCGGCCCATCGGCCCGTTGGGCAGGTACGGTTCGCGCACCCGGCCGGTGCGGTAGGGGCCGAGGTCGGCGGCGTGCGCGGCGATCGGCGCGCCGGTGAGGCGGCGCAGTTCGGCGGCCGAGCCGAAGTGGTCCAGATGGCCGTGGGTGACCACGATCAGCCGGACGTCCCGCGGGTCGACCCCGTGGGTGGCGAGTTGTTCGGTGATGCGTCGGCCGCTGCCGGGCGTCCCGGCGTCGACGACGACCGGGTGGCGGCCGAGCAGCAGGTAGGCGTTGACGGCGTGCCGGCCCAGGACGGGGATCGGCACGACTCGGGTACGGGACGACAACGGGGGCGCTCCTTCGCGAACGGGGGTGGTGGCTTCAGCGGGCGGTGGCGTGCGGGCGGAACCGTCGGCGGTACTCGGCCGGGGTGGCGCCCAGGCGGCGGCGGAAGGCCCGGTGCAGGGTCTCCACCGACCCGAGTCCGCTGGCGGCCGCGATGTCGGGCAGGCCGCGCGCGGACTCCTCCAGGAGCCGGCGGGCCGCCTCCACCCGGACCGCCTCCAGGTAGTCGGCCGGGGTGCGGCCGGTGCGGTCGCGGAAGACCCGGGCGAAGTGGCGCACGCTCAGGTTCAGGCGGGCGGCCATCGCCTCGACCGGGATCCGCTCGGCGAGGTTCTCGTCGATCCAGCGGCGGAGCTCGTCGATGCGGTCGTCGGCGCTCGCCTGGAGCGAGAGCGGCACGCTGAACTGGGTCTGCCCGCCGGGGCGTTTGACGTACATGACCATGGCGCGGGCGGCGTCGAGGGCGACCGCCGGTCCGTGGTCCTCGGCCACCATGGCGAGCGCGAGGTCCAGGGCGGCGGTCACGCCCGCGCAGGTCCAGATCCGCCCGGAGCGGATGAAGATCGGCTCCGGGTCGACGTCGATGTCCGGGTGCCGCGCGGCCAGTTGGCCGGCGGTGAGCCAGTGGGTGGTGGCCGGCAGGCCGCTGAGCAGCCCGGCCTCGGCGAGCAGGTGGACGCCCGCGCACACGCCGCCGACGCGCCGTGCGGCCGGAGCGGCGGTGGCCAGGAAGGCGACCACCTCCCGGTCGATGACGGCCTGGTAGCGGCCGTCGGCGTGGTCCATGGCGCCGGCCACCAGAAGGGTGTCGACGCCCGTGCGGCCCACCTCGGTCAGCGAGCGGGCGGCGACCAGGCCGATCCCGGCGGCGGTGGGCAGCGGGCCGGCCTGGGCGGCGGCGATCTCGACCCGGTAGGCCGGCGCGTCGCCCCCCACCAGGCGGGAGGCGACGGAGAACACCTCCGCCGGGCCGGTCACCTCCAGCAACTCGACCCCGGGGAACGCGGCGATGACGATGGTGCGCGGTTCGGGCATGCCCCGATCCTTCCGCCGCCCGGGGCGTGTCCGCAATGACCGGGTTCTGTCACATCCGGCCATGAACCGGATGGCCCCAGGGTTGGCGCTACACCCCGTTCGGCGGCGGCTGCTGGACGAAGGGGAGGCAGAGGTTCGCGGTGGCCTCGGCGCCCCACCGCGTCGGCCGTCAGCGTCGCGTCGGCCGTCGCGGCGCCCCGGCCAGGGCGCCCGCGCCCGCCAGGAGCGCACCGGCGAGCAGGGCGGGCGCGGGGGACCAGGAGGCCGCCAGGACGCCGACCGCCGCGCCGGGGAACACGATCCGCTCGGCCGGACCGCTCCGGTGCGGTCGCAGGTGTACGGCCCAGACCGTGACCAGGAAGACGGCCGCCGGAACGGTCACGGCCGCCCCGACGGCGGCTGGCACGGCCCCGGGGTGACGCGTGACGTGGTCGGCGTACGTCGCCAGACCGGCGCCCTCGGCCGCCGCCGAGGCGAAGACCAGGTAGTGGCCGTACGCCCAGGGGAACCTCCGTCGGTGGTTCTGGTGCGTGGTCGCCAGCAGGGTGGACGCGGAGCGGGCGTAGTACAGCCACCACATGGCGAACGCCAGCAGCAGGCCGCCCGCCGCCAGCGCGTACAGCGGCCCGGTGCCGTGGTTCCGCTCGAAGGCGCCGCGTACGGCGAGGGTGGCGGCCGCGACGGACTCGCCGAGCACGATGAGGGTGAACGACTCGTAGCGCTCGGCGATGTGGCGCGGATGCCAGGGGGTCATCCCGGCGGACTGCGCCCACACCGGAACGGACAGCTCGGCCAGGACCATCAGCGCGATGCCCGGCAGCCGCGCCGCCTCCGGGGCGAGCAGCAGGGCCAGCCAGCCGAGCTGGCAGGCCGTCACCCCGGCGGCGAAGCGCAGCGTGGTCCTGCGGCGGGCGGGGTCGGACAGCGCGGCCCGCAGCCAGAGCGCGGCCAGCGCCGTCCGCAGCACGGTGTACCCGGCCGTGATGACGTGCAGGTCCCCGTCCTCGAAGGCGAGGCGCACCCCGGCGGCGAGGACGAGCGATCCGGAGATCTGCACGAGCACGGTCAGCCGGTACGGGACGTCGTCGGGGTCGTAGGCGGAGGCGAACCAGGTGAAGTTCATCCACGCCCACCAGACCGTGAAGAAGACCAGGGCGAAGCGCAGCACCCCCGAGGCGTAGTCGCCGGCGGTCAGCGCCCCGTGCAGGCTCGCGGACGCCTGGGCCACGGCGACGACGAAGCAGAGGTCGAGCAGGAGCTCCAGCGAGGTTGCGGTCCGGTGCGCCTCCCCGGGGTCGCGGCCCGTCATCGTCCGCCACCGTCCGGCGCCCGTCCGCGCGTTCGCGCTCATGCCTCTCCCAGCTTCGACCCGTCCATGAGCCCGTGCCAGGACGGTACGAATCGGAGCGCGCCCTGATTGGTCCCGAGGCGCACGACCGCTGTCGCGCCAGCGCCGCGCTTCGGCTTCGCGCAGGACCAGCGGGCCGCCCAGAGGGCTCCGGGGGTCGACCGATCGGACGCGACCCGTTCGTGGCGCTTTTTGACAGAGTGCGGCCACGGGGTCACGATCTGAGACAGCTGCCGCCGCGCGGAGGGCCGGCCTGCAGGGAGGCGTCACATGGTGTGGATCAACCGCCCCGCGGGGCTGGCGCGCCGGGCGTGGACGGTCAACCGGCCGCTGGCCGGCACGGCCGCCCTGATGGCCCTCGTGCTGGCCGTCGCCCTGGTGGGCCTGCTCACCGATTCCCGGTCGATCACGGGACAGCCCGCCTGGGCGAAGCCCGCCCGCTTCGCGCTGTCCATCAGCCTCTACACCCTCACCCTGCTCTGGCTGCTCACCTTCGTCCGCGGCCACGACCGCCTGGTGCGGGCCGTCTCCCGGGTGACCGCCGTCTCGCTGACCGTCGAGATGGCCTTGATCGCCGGCGCGGCGGCGAGCGGAACCACCAGCCACTTCAACTTCGCCACCCCGACCGCGACGGCGGTGTGGCTGACGATGGCCGCCTTCATCGTCGCCACCTGGGTGATGGCCCTGACCACCGTGGTCCTGCTGCTGCGCCAGCGGGTGGGGCCACCGGTGTTCGCGTGGGGCCTGCGCCTGGGCGCGGGCGTGTGCTGCCTGGGCATGGCCGTCGCGTTCCTGATGACGCTGCCCACCGCCCGGCAGCGCGCCGCCGTCGCGAACGGCCAGGGCCTGTCGATCGTCGGCGCGCACACCGTCGGGCCCGCCGACGGAGGCGCGGGACTTCCCGTCACCGACTGGAGCACGCTCGGGGGCGATCTGCGGATCCCCCACTTCCTCGGCCTGCACGCCCTCCAGGTCCTGCCGCTGATCGGCTTCCTCCTCGCCACCCTGCCGCGCCGGATCCCCGAGGGCCGGCGGGTGGCGCTGATGTGGATCGCCGCGCTGGCCTACCTGGGCCTGGTGCTCACCCTGACCTGGCAGGCGCTGCGCTCCCAGCCGGTCACCGCCCCCGACGCGGCGACCGTGGCCGTGCTGATGGCGCTCGGCGCCGTCACCGGCACGGCCGCCGCCCTGGTGGTCCGGCGCCCCGTCCGGTAGGCGCCCCGGCCCGGCCGCTCAGTCGTGCGGGACGACGGCGACCGGGCAGCCGATGTGGTGGACGGCGGCGTGGGCGGTCGGGCCCAGGTGGGTGCCGAGCGGCCAGTGCCGGGCGGGGCGGCCGACGATCACCAGCGCGGCGCCCGCCGACGCCTCGACCAGGGCGGCCGGGGGCGGGGCGTGCACCAGGACGGTCGTCGCCTCGACCGTGGGGTAGCGCTCCCGCCAGGCCGCCAGGAGGGTGTCCATGGCGTCCCGGTCGGCCGCCGACAGGTCCCCCGCGCTGCCGTCGACGGCGGGGGAGGCCATGTACTCGCTGCCGATCGGCGGCTCCCAGCCGTGGACGATCCGCAGCGCCGCCGCGCGCAGGGCGGCGGCCTCGAAGGCGAAGGCGAGCAGCGCGTCGCACGAGTGCTTCAGGTCGACGCCCACCACGACCTCCCGTCCCCGCGGAGCGGACGCGCCCTCCGTGACGGCGCCCTCCGCGACGGCGCCGTCCGTGACGGCGCGCACCAGGACGACCGGGCAGGCCGCCCGGCGCAGCACCTGGTGGCTCACCGAGCCGACCAGGAGGCCGTGCACGGTGCCCAGCCCCCGGGAGCCGAGCAC
>NZ_BAAAKJ010000152.1:36262-39727 GCF_039527695.1 Kitasatospora putterlickiae | reverse complement strand
CGCCTCCAGGGCCTCGACCGGGTCCTCGGAGACATGGGCCGAGGTCACCTCCAGCCCGCCGGGCCCGGCCCGCAGCTCCGCCTCCCGGTCGGCCAGCAGCCGCCGGCTGCGGCTGATCACCTCGTCCGTGCCGAGCACATCGGTCTTCGGCCAGGGCCAGGCCTGCAACAGGTGCAGCGGCACCCGGCGGCGCCGGGCCTCGCGGGCCGCCCAGTCGGTGGCGGCGAGGCTCTCGGGCGAGCCGTCGAATCCGGCGACGACCGGTCCGACGACAACCGGTCCGGCGGCGGTGGGATCGTTCATGGCTGCCTCCTCCGAGGGGACCGGTGCTGGTCAGCGCCCGCCGTCCGGTGGCGCCGGGACGGTGATCACCGGGCAGCGGGCGCGGCGGAGCAGCCCGTGCGGGACGGAGCCCAGCCGCATGCCGGTGAACCCGCCGTCGCCCCGCCGCCCGACCACGACGGCGAGCGCGTGCTCGGACACCCGTGCCAGTTCCTCGACCGGGTGCCCGTGCACCACCTCGTGGACGAGCGGGACCCCGGGGTGCCGCGCGTGCGGGCCCGCGGTGCCGGCGACCAGCTCCCGCCGGAGCTCCGCCTCCGCGGTGAGCGGGTCGGTCCGGTCGAACGGGGCGCGCTGGCGGACCCGGACGGCGCGCAGCCCGGCCCGCCGTTCCGCCGCGAGGTCCAGGGCGAAGCGGACGGCGTGGGCCGCGGCGGGGCTGCCGTCCACGCCGACCACCACGAACGGCGGGTCCTGGCCGGTGTGCTCCGGGCCGGGCACGACCACCACCGGGCAGCGGGCCTGGGCGCTCACCGGGACGGTCACCGAGGCGAGGCTCAGCATCTCCGCGACCCGGCTCAGCCGTTGGGTGCCGAGGACCACCAGCGAGGCGCGCGCCGACTCCCGGCACAGTGCGGGCGCCGGGACGTCCTCCTCGACCACCGTCGTGATCGCCAGCCCGGGATGGCGCGCCCGGGCCTCGCCGGCCGCCCGGTCGAGCGCCTCGTCGGCCCGCTCGCGCAGCGCCTTGTGGTAGTGGCCCTCGTCGGACGGACGGAATTCGCGGGCGACCGACGGGACCGCGTGCACCAACCGCAGCGGGAGCCCGCGCCGCTCGGCCGCGTCGGCGGCCCAGGCGGTGGCCGTGGGCTGGGGATCGCTGTCCACGCCGAGGACGACCGGGCGGCCTCCCCGGCCCGAGGTGGTGGCTGTCATGGTTCCTCCACACCGCTCCGCGTTCCGCTACGCCGCTGCTCCGCGACGGGCGCGCCGGTTTCGTTCCACCTCCATGGCACCACCGTCCGCCCCGCCCGGCAGCCGGTCAGCCGTCCACCGCGTCGCCCCGGTCACACGCCGTCGCCCCGGTCACGCCCGTCGTCCGGGTCACGCGCCGTCGCGCCGCACCGCCAGGAAGCTCGCGGTCCGCCCGGCGGGCGCGCCCCCGTGGGGCTCCGCCCGCAGCACCGTCCCGGCGAGGACCGTTCGCTGGTTGACGCCGGTCTCCCAATGGCGCAGGACGCCGCCGTCGTACTCGTAGTGGAAGTCGGCGATGGGCGGGCGGCCCCGACCACTCAGGGTGAAGGAGACCCGGGACGAGGCGGCCGACGCCGTTCCGGTCATATCCATGACGACCGGCGGCTCCTCTCCGGGATCCGAGAGGATCAGCTCGCCGTGGACGGCACCGCCCGGATCGGCCGCCAGCTTCAGCGTCGCCTGGGCGAACCGGAGCATGTTGAAGTCGTCGACGGGATCGGGCAGCTCCAGGAAGCTCCGATAGGTGTACGTTCCGGTCAATTCCGTGATGTTCATTTCCATTCCTCCTGGGATTGCTGAGACATCGGCGCAGACCAACGCTCGGAGACGTCATGACTGGCCGCCAGGCGGGCTGAGCCGGATGGCGGCACGGATCCCGATCCCGCGGGCCGCGTCGGGAACCGGCCAGCCTCCGGGTCCCCCGCGCCGGGGAGGGTGACGGGGCGTCAGGCTGATGGGAGGCTGCTCGTGGTCACGACCGACTTCTGGGTGGACGGCTCGGACATCATCGGCGGGCTCAACCTCTACGACACCAGACCGTGGTCCGCCCGGCACGGGTCACAGGTAGCACCGGCGGTGTCGGGCGCTGCCGGTGACGCGGCCGGCGCGCAGGGCGAGTTGGGCCAGCAGGGCGGCGCGCCGGTCGGTGGGGCCGAGCAGGTCGGGAGCGTGCAGCAGGAGTCGCCACCAGGCGCCGGCGGCGCCGGTCAGGGGGGAGGAGGGCATTCCGGCGCGGGCGAAGTCGCGGTAGAGCTTGGGGTGTGAGCGTCCGTAGCCGTAGGCCTGGCGGACGATGGCGCGGGTGTCGCCGCGGTGCCGGTAGTGGACGACGGCGTGCGGGGCGAACGCCAGCCGGTAGCCGGCCAGTTGGGCGCGCCAGAAGAACTCGGTGTCGTCGCCGCCGCCCCGGTAGCTCTCGTCGAAGCCGCCCAGGCGGGTCCACACCGCCTTGTGGAAGCCGCAGTTGGCGCCCGCCGGGTAGGGCAGGAAGCCGAAGGTGTCGAGCAGTGCGGGGGCCTTCTTGGGCGGGCGCGCGGCGAGCGCCAGCGGCCCGTTGAGCAGCCGGCGTTCGAGGGCGCCGCCGGCCGCCGGGCTGGTCCGCAGGGCGTCGACCAGGCCCGCCACCCAGCCGGGGGCCGCCACGTCGTCCGCGTCGCAGAGCAGCACGAACTCGCCGTCGGCGTGGTGGCAGCCGAGGTTGCGGGCCCGGTTGACGCCGGGGGCCCCGGAGAGGGCCACCCGCAGCCGTGGCATGCGCCGCTGCCAGGACCGCAGGAGCGCGCGGGTGCCGTCGCTCGAACCGTTCTCGACGACGATGACCTCCCACGGATCCGGATAGGTCTGCCCGCGCAGGGCCTCCAACTGGGTGGCGATGGTCGCCTCGGCGTTCCGCGCCGGGATGACGACCGAGACCAGGCCCACCGGGCGCGCGCCCCCGGTCATCCGGAGCTCCGTGCGGCGGGCCCCGGGGTCCAGACCGCGCGCAGCACGGCGGCGGTGTCGCGGAGGTCCGCCAGCACCGCGTCCGCGCCCGCCTCCCGCAGTTCGGCCGCGCCGTACGCGCCCGAGGCGACGGCGATCACCCGGGCGCCGCCGACCAGGCCCGCCCGTACGTCCCGGGGCGTGTCGCCGATCAGCACGGCGCTGTCGGAGTCGAAGCCGGTTCCGTACGCGGCCGCCGCGCGCCGCCGGGCCACCGGGACGAGCGCGGGCCGCTCGGGCGCGTCGTCGCCGTACGCGCCGACCTCGGCGTCCAGGAGGCCCGTGAGCCCGAACAGCCCCAGCTTCAGCTCGGCGTTGGCCCGCAGGTTCCCGGTGAGCACGGACTGGACGACCTCGCCGCGCGCCGCCATCGCCCGCAGCGCCTCGACGGCGCCGGGCAGGGCCCGTCCGGCGGCGCGGAGTTCGGCGGCCCGCCGACGGAGCTGG
>NZ_BAAAKJ010000152.1:22236-36253 GCF_039527695.1 Kitasatospora putterlickiae | reverse complement strand
GTCGAGCACCTCGGCGACCCGGTCCGGGTCGACCCCGTCGACGCCGTGCCGGGCGAACAGCTCGGCCATGATGTCCGGTTCGGTCCGGCCGGCGGTGGTGACGCGGTGCAGCGCGGGGCGGCCGGTGAGGCGTTCGAAGGCGTCCGGGTAGACCGCCGCGCAGACGTGGTCGCCGTCGATCAGCGTGCCGTCGATGTCCCACAGCAGGAGGAGGCGTTTCACACCCTGACCGCCCGTCGGTCGGGGGCCGGACCGGCCGCGAACGGGCCGCGCCGCGCGGTGCAGTCGGCGCCGTGCCGGGCGGCGAGGTCCAGCGCCTCGGCCGGGGCCGAGCCGGTGGCGAGCGCGTAGGTGAGGACGGCCGCGAAGTTGTCCCCGACGCCGTAGGTGTCCACCAGCGGGCCCGGCGCGTGGGCGGGCCGGTAGCGCCGAGGGGGCCGGCCGCAGCGGGTGAACACCCCGCCGTGCCGGCCCTCGGTGCTGACCACCAGGTCCGGCGGGCGGCGCAGCAGCGCCGGGTCGCAACGCTCGGCCGGGTCGCAGGCGCTGCCCACCAGGGCGTCGACCCGGACGCCGGACTCCCGCACGGTGGTGAACTCGCGCGCCGTCACCACCAGCACCCCGGCCCGCCGGGCCCGGCGCAGCACGGCGGCGTCCCCGGCGGTGAAGAACACCGCGTCGAAGGAGGCCAGCCGCTCCCAGTCGAAGGGGTCGGCCGCGGCCGGTTGCAGGCGTTCGCCCAGGGTGACGGTGGTGCGTTCACCGGAACGGTCGACCAGGCTGACGGCCGTGCGGGTGGGTCCCGGCCGGGCCGCGGCCAGCACCCGGACGCCGCGGCGTTCGAGCTCGGCCCGCGAGCGGCGTCCGGCGTGGTCGTCGCCGAGGGCGGTGAAGAAGGCGCAGCCGCCGGTCAGTTCGGCCAGCCGCACGGCCGCGACCGCGCCGCCGCCGGCCGGGCCCTGCCAGAGCGGGTCCGCGTGGATCACCTCGCCGGCGGCGGGCACCTGGTCCAGACCCGCGATCGTGGTCCATTCGACGTGGCCGACCACCGCGACCCGGGGGCGTGTCCCGCGCCGGGGAGCCGCCGTCGCGGCGGGGCGGATGTCTGCGTCCATGGTTCCTCGGTTCTCGCTCCGGTCCTTCGCCGGCCCCCCTCCCAGTCGAGCACCGTCCTCCCGTGCGCGCACGGTTTCCTACGCCTGTCGTGGGTACGTTGACGAACCATGAATGGCGGGCCCGGCGGGGCTAAGCCATGATGGACCCCTGGTGCCCTGGCTCCGTGCACTGACCGCCGGCCGCGCGGCCCCTCCGCCACTCGGCGTTGGTGTACGTGGGAGGTGTCCGTGAAGGACGTAGACGCGATTCTCTTCGATTTCGACGGGACGCTGTGGGATCCGGAGGCCGAGATATTCCGCGCCCATGCGGAGACCTTCCTGGAATTCGGCCACCGGCTCCCGGCCGAGGTGTGGTCGTCGCTCGTCGGCACCATCGGATCCGATCTGTGGACGCAGCTCGAACGGGTCACCGGTTGCACGGTGGACCGCCGCGAGCTGCAGGAACGGGTCCACCGCCGGCAGCGGCGGCTGCTCGGCGGGCTGAGCGGCAGGCCCGGCGTGCACCGGGTGCTGGGCGCCGTCGACGCCCTCGGCATCTCCCGGGGCATCGTCAGCAACTCGACCCGGGAATGGGTGACCCGCTACGCCCGGCAATGCGGTCTCGCCGACGGGTGGAGCACCGTGCAATGCGCCGACGGGGACCGCGCCAGCGCGAAACCGGAACCGAACCTCTATGTCGCGGCACTGGCCTCGCTGGGAATTCCCGCCGAGCGCGCGGTGGCGTTCGAGGATTCGCCCAGCGGCGTACGGGCCGCGAAACGCGCCGGAATCCGGTGCGTCGCGATTCCCAACTCGATGACCGCCGCACTCGATCTCCATGAGGCGGATCTGCGATTCGAATCGTTCGAGCAGGTCGATCTGCCAGGAATTATCGGAGGAAAGCCGATGCGACAGGCCAGTCCCGCGGCGCGCGCCGCCGCCGCACCGAAGTCCCCGCCCGGCGGGGACGCCGCCGCCGCGCTCCAGCACTACTACTACCTGCCGGACGACCTGCGGGTGGTCGGCGGCGAGGGCGTCCACCTCTACGCCGACGACGGGCGGCGCTTCCTCGACTGCTCCTCGGGGACGTTCAACCTGAGCCTCGGCTACGCCCACCCCGAGATCGTGGAGGTGGTCCGCGAACAGGCCGGCCGGCTCATCCACGTCACCTCCAAGTTCCAGACCGAGCCGCTGAACGCGCTGGTGGCCAAGCTGGCCGAGGTCTCGCCGGCGAACCTCACCCGGGTGCACCTGAAGTCGGCCAGCGGCTCCGACGCCAACGAGAGCGCCGTCAAGATCGCGCAGGTGCACACCGGGAAGTCCGACGTGGTCACGCTCTTCCGCGGCCACCTCGGCCAGACCCTCGGCATGATCGGCGCCTCCGGCGCGGCCTTCCGGCGCACCCCCTTCCCCTCGCACCTGCCCGGCGTGGTGCACGTCCCCGACCCGCACTGCCTGCGCTGCTTCTACCGGCAGGAGCGGGCCACCTGCGGCCTGCTGTGCGTCGAGCGGATCAACGACTTCATCGACTACGCCAGCACCGGCCGGGTGGCCTGCGTGGTGCTGGAGCCGATCAGCGGCAACGGCGGCAACGTCATCCCGCCGGACGGCTACCTGGAGGCGCTCAAGAAGCTGTGCGAGGAACGCGGCATCGTGCTGGTCTTCGACGAGATCCAGACCGGCTTCGGGCGCACCGGCCGGATGTTCGCCGCCGACCACTTCGGCGTCGCCCCGCACATGATGACCTTCGGCAAGGGCCTCGGCGGCGCGGGCATGCCCATCGCCGGCATCCTGACCGAGGAGCGGCTGACCGGGGTCGAGGGCCACCACATCAACTCCACCTTCGGCGGCAACGTGCTGGCCGCCGCGGCCGCCCTGAAGACGCTGGAGATCATCGGCCGCCCCGGCTTCCTGGAGAACGTCCGCGACGTCGGCGCGTACGTGCTCGGCCGGCTGCGCGACCTGGCCGCCAGGGTGCCGTTCGTCCAGGAGGTCCGCGGCGTCGGGCTGATGATCGGCATCGACGTCGTGGACCGCGACGGCCGCCCCGACCCCCGGCTCACCAACCACCTCGCCGAACTCGGCATGGACCACGGACTGCTGCTGCGGACCTCGCTGTACGGGCACGGCAACGTGCTGAAGGTCCGCCCGGCGCTGATCATGACCCGTCAGGAGGCGGACGAGATGTGCGACCTGTTGGAACGACTCTTCCTCTCGGTCTCATGAGGGGCCTCGTCCAGGAGCTGTCCGGGCGGATCCGGACGGCCGTGCGCGAGGGACTGAACCAGGTCGGCAGCCGCTACGAGGCGGGGACCGCCAAGGGCGGGGACGCCGAGTTCCCGGTCGACGTGCTCGCCGAACGCGCCGCCTGGGACTTCCTGCGGGAGCGCGGCGAGCCGGTGGCCGTCTACACCGAGAGCGAGGGGCTGCGCACCATCGGCCGCGCGCCCGGACACGTGCTGATCATCGACCCGATCGACGGCACCCGGGGCGCCGCCGCCGACCTGGAGATGGCCTGCGTCTCGATCGCCGCGGCCCCCTTCAGCGAGGCGCCCGTCATCGGCGACATCCGGTACGCGATGCTCCAGGAGATCAAGACCGGCAACTGGCTGTACGCCGACGCCGACGGGACCGGGATCGAGTCCGGCGGCTACCCCGTCCCGGTGCCCCGGCTCTCCGCCACCACCGACCCCGGGCGGATGTTCTGGTCGCTGGAGTTCAACGGCCACCCGGCCGAGCTGATGACCGGGGCCTACGGCCACCTGATCGACGCCTCGGCCAACACCGGCGGCGTGTACGTGTTCAACAGCGCCTCCTTCTCCATCTCACGGATCATCACCGGACAGATGGACGCCTACGTCGACATCGGCAACCGGCTGCTGCGCGACCGCCCCGAGACCGAGGCGGACTTCCGCCGGGTCGGCCACGGGAGCGTGCTGCACCTGTTCCCGTACGACATCGCGGCCTCGGTGTATCTGGCCGAACGCGCCGGGGTCGTCATCACGGACGCCTACGGCAAACCCCTGCACGACACCCTGCTGCTGGACATCGGCCCGCTGAACCAGCGCTCCTGCATCGCCGCCTGCACGCCGCGACTGCACGCGGCGCTGATCGACTCGATCCGCTGGTAGGCGGCGGCCGTGCCGACCGACCACCGACGCGTCGCCGCCGCCCCACCACCCGGCGGGTGGACCGGGCGGGCGGCCCTGGCGGCCGTCGCCGACACCCTCGGCCTGACGGTCGGGGAGGAGATCCTGGACGGCGGCTCACCGGCCCGGGTCCACCGGGCCACCACCGCCGCCGGGGAGGAGCTGGCCGTCAAGGTCCTGGTGCCCGCGCCCGGCGCGGTGGACGGCCACGACCTGGTGTCCTTCCGCCGCAAGACCCACCAGATCGAGCTGCTGCACACCCTGGCCCCGCGGCTGGCGGCGCACTACCTGCCGGTCGCGCACGTCCTCGACGGTGACGGCTGGTCGGCCTGCACCACGCCGTTCTACGACTCGGCGGACCTGGCGGCGCCCCTGCGGGCGTCGGCGCAGGGCGTCGGGGAGTTCTTCCACCGCCACACGGCCCTGGTCCAGGCGCTGGTCCTGGACGGCTACGCCGTGCGCTCCCACCCCGCCCCGGCCGGCCACCTGGCGGACGTCGTCGTCGGCCGGTTCCTGCGGCGGCTGCCCGCGCTGGCCCGCGCCCTGCCGGCGGACCTGATGAACGCCGGGCGGCTCACCGTCAACGGCGTGCCCTGCGAGGCCCCGCGGCTGGTCCTGGAACGGCTGACGGGCCGGCTGGCGGACCGGCTGGAGCGGCTGGCGCCCGCCCGGCTGATGGCCCCCGCCCACGGGGACGCCAACACCCGCAACGTGCTGCTGTCCGCCCGCCCCGACGCGGCGGCGGCGGACTTCAAGCTGATCGACCCTCGCGGCTCCGTCGAGCCCTGGGACCCGGTCTACGACCTGGCGAAGACGCTGTTCAGCCTCACCGTCTGGGACCCCGCGCTCCGCACGGGCTTCTCGGTGCGCGGCTCGCGGCACGATTACCGGGTCGGCTTCCGCCGGCCGGTGTACCCGGGCTACCGCGCGGCGATCCACCGCTTCCTGCCCCACCTGGCCTCCCACCAGGGCCTGTCCGCCCTGTTCCACGACGACCCGGCCTGGCGCGAGCGCCTGCTGCTCACCCACGACCTGCACGTCCTGGCGGAGGCCCCTTGCCGGCTCTCGGACCGCAAGCCCAAACCCGACCTGGACGGACGCGACTCCACGCCCGCCGAACTCGCCCTCGGCCACTACCTGCTGGGCACCCTGCTGATCAACGACCTCGCCGCCCGGCTCGGCCGCCCCGGGGACGTGGACGCCGAGCGCCACCTCGCCCTGGTCACCGACCAGCTGCCCTAACCGGTGGCCAGGTGCGCGAGCGCTTCGTCCAGGCCGGGGCCCAGCAGGCCGTGCCGGGTGCTGCGCAGCACCAGCCGTGGCGGGCGGCGGCAGGCGGAAGGGGTGTCCGCCTCCTGGGCGGGCGTCACCCGGGTGGGCAGGTCGAGGGCGCGCTGGACCCGGGACATCAGCTCGAAGCGGGTCACCACGTCGGCGCCGCCGTAGTGCACGACGCCCGTGCGGTCCCAGAGCCGGGCCAGGGCGGGGCCGAGGGAGGGCAGGTAGACGGGGGCGCAGACCAGATCGGTGCGGGCGACGGTGGTCGGCCCGGACAGCCGGGCCAGGAAGGTGTTCGCCCACGGGCCGCGCCCGAAGACCAGGGGGATCCGCACGACCAGGTGCCCGCCCTCGGCGAGCAGCAGGTCCTCGGCCGCCGTCTTGGTCCGCCCGTAGACGTTGACCGGGGCGCGGGCGTCGTCCTCGGTGTACCGGGGGCGGGTGCCGTCGAAGACGTTGTCGCTGGAGAGCAGGAGCAGCCTGGTGGCCGAGCCGCGCACGGCGTCCAGCAGGACCTCGACCGGGCGGACGTTGAGCCGGTGGGCCAGGGCCGGGTCGGCCTCGGCGGCCTCCAGGGGGACCAGTCCGGCCGCGTGGACGACGAGGTCGAAGCCGTCGGCCGCGAGCGCGGCCAGCCGGGGCTCGTCCCGCAGGTCCAGCCGGACCATCCCCGGGAGCGGCCGGGTGGCGTAGGTGCCGACGACCTCGTGACGCTCCGCCAGCCGGCTCCACAGCCCGCCGCCGACGAACCCCGAGGCGCCGAGCAGCAGGATCCGCAAGCGGGGGCCCGAGGGTGGTGCCGCCCACCCGCTCGGCCGCCAGAACTGGGTCATACCGGACACCCTATGCGACCGTTGGTGAACCATCCGGTGGGAGGCTGCGCATGAAGGCCGTCGTGTTCGAGGACGTGGGCCGGCCCGGGATCCACGACCGCGCGGTCCCCTCCTTCGCGCCGGACGAGGTCCTGGTCAGGGTGGCGGCCACCGGCATCTGCGGCACGGACCGGGCGATCCTGCTGGGGGAGTACCCCGCCCGGCGGGGCGTGGTGCTGGGGCACGAGGCGGTCGGCGCGGTGGCCGGGGCCGGGGCCGGCGTCGGCTCCGTGGCGCCGGGCGACCGGGTGGTGATCAACCCGACGTACCACTGCGACCGCTGCCGCCTCTGCCGTCGCGGGCTGCCCGCCCACTGCGGGGCGAAGGCGGGCCGGGAGGTCGGCGTCGACCGGGACGGCACGATGGCCGACTACGCCGTCGTGCCCGAGCGCTTCGTGCACCGGCTGCCCGCCTCGGTGTCCTACCGGCGCGGCGCCCTGGTGGAACCGCTCGCCTGCGTGCTGAACAACCTGGCGGCGGCCCGGCCGCGCTGGGACGACCGGGTGCTGGTGGTCGGCGCCGGTCCGATCGGGGCGCTGTGCGCGCTGGTGCTGGCCCGGCGCGGCGCCAGGGTCACCCTCGCCGAACGCGATCAGGGCCGGGTGGCGCTCGCCCGGCTGCTGCTGCCGCGCGCGGTCCGGGTGCTGACGGCGGAGGAGGCGGCGGGGGCGGGCCGGCCCGATGTGGCCATCGACACCACCGGGGCGCTGCCGGGGGACGTGCTCGGCGCGATGGCGGACGGCGGCACCGTCGTGGTGATGGGCGAGAAGGAGGCCGGCGTCGCCACCGTCCCGCTGCGGTCCCTGGTGACCAGGGGGATCCGGCTGGTGGGGGCGGGACCGTACCGGCCGGCGGACTTCGCGCTGGCGGTGGACCTCGCCCGGGAACTGCCGCTGGAGGACCTGGTGACCCACGTCCTGCCGCTCGAACGGTACGCCGAGGCCCTCGCGATGCTGGCCGTCGCACCGGCCGCCCCGGCGACCGGCGGGTACAGCGCGATGAAGGTCCTGCTCACCACCGACGAGGGCGTCGCGCCGTGAAACCCCGTTTCGTGGACGGCACGCTCTGTCTGGACGGGCGGCCCCGCTTCCTGATCACCGGCGAGTACCCCTACTACCGGGACCGCCCCGGCCGCTGGGCGGCCAAGCTGGCGGCGATGCGCGAGGCCGGCATCGAGGTGGTGACCTGCTACGTCCCCTGGCGGCACCACGAGATCACCGGGGACGACGGGCGGCGGCGGTGGTGCTTCGACGGCGACGGCAACCGCGATCTGGGCGGCTTCCTGGACCTGGTCGCGGCCACCGGGCTGCTCGCCGTGCCGAAGCCCGGCCCCTTCGTCCACGCCGAACTGCCCTACGGCGGACTGCCGGACCGGATCAGCCCCGCGCTCGATCCGCGCCGGCCCGCCGCCCGGTCCGCCGACGGCGCGGCGCTGCGCTGCCGGCAGTACCCGCTGCCCTCGGCCCTGGACCCGGCCTTCCGTGCCGACGCGACGGACTGGCTGCGCGCCGTCGGCCGGTTCCTGCGCCCGTACGCGCACCCGCGCGGACCGGTCGTCGCCGCCCAGATCGGCAACGAGGGCCACTACGGTGAGAGCGCCCTGCCGATCGACGCCCTCGACTACTCGCCGCCGGGTGTCGACGGCTTCGCCCGGTTCGCCCCCGGCGTGCGGCCGCCCACCCGGGTGGAGGACCGGCCGTCCGCCGACGGGCTGCGCTCCCAGGTCGGTTGGGGCCACTGGTCGGCCGAGTCGCTCGCCGCCGGACTGGCGGACTGGGCCGAGGCGCTCGGGCCGCAGGTGCCCGTGTTCACCAGCTGTGCGCCGCCGGCCAGGGCCGACCGCGTCCCCGGCCGGGCGGCCGGACGCCATGACGCCTGGCTGGCCAGGAACCGGATCGGCGCGCCGGCCGCGCCGCCGCGCGCCTACACCAGCTGGACGGGTGACGTGCTCGTGGACGAGGAGGCGCTGGTCCACTACGTCCTGGCGGCCAAGGCCGGACCGGGCCCCAACATCGAGGAGAACTGGGGACTTCGCTGGGCGGACCCGGGCTGCGCCTTCCCGGTGGTGCCGGTCCACCACACCCTGCTCGGCGTCGCCTGCGGGGCGACCGGCGTCAGCGTCTACCCGGCCTGCGCCACCGAGGGCTGGGGCCCGCACCTCGCGGTCGACCGCGCCTGGCCGGCCGGGACGGCCGGTGACACCGTCCCGTTCGAGCCGCCGTACGGGGACGGCGCCCCGATCGGGCTCGACGCCCGTCCCGGCCCGGCCTTCGCCGCGCTGCGGGTGCTCACCCACTTCCTGGCCGGGCGGCAGGACGTGCTGGCCCTCTCCCGCCCGGAGCCCGGCGTGCGCTGGGGCGTCCACCCGCCCTACGCGGCGATCGGCGCGTGGGACTGGGCGCGGAACGGCGACCGGCCGGTGCCCTCGGCCGACCGCACCCTGGTGCCCTTCGCCGCCCACTGCCTGCGGCGCGGCCTGCCCTTCCGGCTGACGGAGCTCACCGGCCGAACGGCCCTCGACCCGGCGGCGGGGCCGCTGGTCGCGGTGGCGGGCCGCTTCATGGAACGGGCCCTCCAGCGGCGCCTCGCCGCGTTCGCCGAGCGGGGCGGCCCGCTGCTCCTGGTCGGTGAACCGCCCTCGCTGGACGAGCGGTTGACCCCTTGTACGGAGCTGGCGGACGCGGTGCGGCGGCACTGGACCGCTGTCGTGGCCCTCGACGGGCGGCCGGTCGGAGCGGCCGTCGAGCACTGGCTGGCCGGCGGCGGCCCCGGCACAGCCGTGCGGGCCAGACCGGGGCCGTGGCTCGAACTGCGCCGGACCACCGCGGACCCCGAGGAGGCGCTGGTCTTCCTCTTCAACCGCGCGGACGCCCCGGTCCGGGCCCGCACCGCGTGCGGGGAACACTCCGTCAGCGTCGACCTGGTCGGGGGCGGGTGCGCCGTCGTCCACCTGGCGCACGGCCGGCTCGGCGCGTGCTACGTGAAGGGGCTGAACGAGCGGACCGGCGCCCGGCTCCCGGTCAGGGTCCAGGTGGCAGGCGATCTGCTGAGCACCGACCGGCCGTGCGACCTGTCCGCCGTCGGCGGGCCGGACGGCTTCGCGGTGCGGACCTCGGCGGCGCGCGGCGAGGCCCGGGTGTTCCTGCCGGTAGGGCCGTGAGCGTGAGCCCGGCCGAGGCGGTCGGCGTCGACGTCGGCGGCACCAAGATCGCGGCGGTGCGGGTGACGGCCGACGGCACCGTGTCGGCGCGGGCCCGCCGCGCCACGCCGCACGGCTCGGCGGACGGGCTGGTCGCCGCGATCGCCGCGCTGGTGGCGCGGGTGCGCGGCAAGCGGGCCGTCGCGGTCGGCGTCGGATTGCCGGGGATGGTCGACGCCCGGACCGGGGCGCTGGCCTTCGCCCCCGGGCTGGGGTTCGCGCGAGCGCCGCTGCGGGACCTGATCGCGGACGCCGTGGGACTGCCGGTGGTGACCGACAACGACGCCAACGCCGCCGCCTGGGCCGAGTACCGGCTCGGCGCGGGACGGGGGTACGAGAACCTGGTGCTGGTGACGCTGGGCACGGGCCTGGGGTGCGGCGTGGTGGCCGACGGGCGGCTGCTGCACGGCGCGCACGGCTTCGCCGCCGAGGCCAGCCACCTGATCGTCGAGCCCCGGGGCCCGCTGTGCGAGTGCGGCAACCGCGGCTGCTGGGGTGAGACGGCGTCCGGCGCCGCCATCGGCAGGCGCGGGCGGCGGGAGGCGGCGGCGCACCCGGCGTCCCCGCTGGCCGGCCTGCTCGGCGAGGGCGGGACGGACCCCGGCCAGGCCGTCACCGAGGCCGCGGTGCGCGGCGACCGGCGGGCCCGCGGGATCCTGGAGCGGGTGGGCACGCTCACCGGCGTCGGCCTGGCCGCCCTGGCCAATGTGTTCGACCCCGCCGTGATGATCGTCGGAGGCGGTCCGGTCACGGCGGGGGACCTGCTGCTCGCACCGGCGCGCGCCTCGTTCGCCGACCGGCTCTACGCACCCGGCGACCGGCCCCCCGTGCCACTGCTGGCCGCCCGCTTCGCCGGGGACGCGGGCGCGATCGGCGCGGCGCTGCTGGCGATCGACCGCTCGCGTTAGGGCTTGTCTGACAATTCGCGTCGCATCAGCGCGCGGCGTCGGGCGCCCGGCTGGGCGTGCCGCCGGAACGTCCTCGTACTGGACGTACTTGGACGATTCGGCGGTGCGTCCAGGCGGGATGCCCGGCGTCGTGCGCGCGGCGGGAATTGTCAGACAAGCCCTAGGGCCGACTGTTCAGCGGCTGCGGGCCGGCCGGGGCGTGGCCGGGTCGGTGAGCAGCGCGGCGGCCGTCCGCAGCGCCTCCTCGGCGTCCGGTGCCCGCCGGGCGACGGACCGGTGGCGGTCGTGACCCCAGGTGTGCCAGTAGCCGCTGATCTTGCCGTGCCGGTCGTCGACCACGACGTGCGGCAGGCCGAGCAGCAGGCTCAGCAGGTGGCCGTGCAGCCGGTCGGTGACCACCGCCGAGGCGCTGCCCAGCAGCCGGCAGCCGCGCTGGAGCTGGAGTTCGGCGTGGCGGTCCTGGGCGTCGGCGAGCTCGGCCGCCGCCCTGTCGCCCGCCTTCCCCCCGACCTCGGCCGAGGCCTTCTCGATCCGCCGCCGGACGGTCTGGGTCTCGGCGGTCCAGCTCGCGTCGGCGCCCTCCTGCGCGGTCCAGTCCGTCCGGTGCACCTCGGCGTCCGGGGGCGGCTCGCCGGGGGCGGCCGACTCGTGGTCACCGCGTCGGAGCCACAGGATCCGCCGCTCGGGTTGCCCGAGGCGGGGCAGGCCGGTCATCCCGAAGGCGCAGTCCGGGGCGAGCGCGGAGGGGGCGCGGAAGGCCCGGCGGGCCGTGCGCAGGCTCGGCTCGTCCCGCAGCAGCAGGATCAGGTCGGGGTGCGCGTCGAAGACGGCCCGGGCCCGTTCGAGGCCGGCCGGGTCGCCGAAGTGCACGGACTGCGGCAGCTGGATGATCCGGTGCCGGGGGAAGGCGCCGATCACCCGTTCGCGCATCCGCTGGTGGCTCGGCCACAGGTCGCCCAGGTTGCCGCCGCCGGTGAGCAGGATGGTGCCGCTCGGCAGCCGCTTGGCGAGCGTCGCCGGGCAGAAGTCGTGGTGGTCGGCGGTGTAGACGACCTCGGCGCCCAGTTCGGCCAGCAGCGCGCGCGCCCCCAGCCAGATGGCGCTGTCACCGACGTTGGCGTAGTACGGGAAGCCCAGCAGCGCGCAGCGCGTCGACGGCTCGATCAACTCGCCGAGGATCTCGCCGAGTTGACGTCGGTTTCCGGCCCACCGGCCGAGCCCGCTCACCGCGCCACCGCCGCCGGGGGCACCGGCCCGTACCGGTCCGCCGCCAGCGCGGCCGCCTCCGCGAGATCGGGGCGGCCCCGGGCGCCGGCGTCCAGGCCGACCTCGCGCATGGCGTCGCGGGCGTCCGCCGAGCCCATCGGGACGGTGCGCAGCCGCTCCAGGTCGAGCACGCCGGGCAGCGTCGCGCAGCGCGGGAGGACGCCCGCGAGTTCGAGGGCGACCATGGTCCGCAGGCACTTCTCGCAGGCCCCGCAGTTGCGCCCGGGCCGGTCGCGCCAGCACACCGCAAGGTTCCCCAGCGCGAGTTCGGAGCGGGCGAGTCGGCGGGCCACCTTCTGCGCCCTGGTGGCGTCGGCCCCGTCGTGCACGACCTCCAGCGCCTCGGTGGACCACAGGTGGTCCAGCACCGGGTGGGAACCGTACGGCGGCAGGTGGCGGTACTCGAAGCCGGCCGCGATCAGGCAGCGGCCCAGCAGGCCCTGCAAGGCCAGCGCGGTGCTGCCGAGCGCCGCTCCGTGGTAGTCCTCCCAGCGGACCAGCGGGGCGGTGAGGGTCCGCAGGTTGGTCTCCACCACGACGGCCCGGCAGCCGCTGCGCCCGGCCACCAGCCGGACCCGGTCGAGCAGCCGGTCGTGGTCCGGCCCGGTGTGCTGCTCGAAGTTCACGAACAGCAGCTCGGTGACCGGCCGGTGGCCGGGCTCCGTACGGTGCTCGCCGTCCCTGAGCAGGCTGTAGAAGGAGTCCACGCCCAGGGTGAAGAACAGCCCCGTGGCGTCGAGCCCGGGCCGCGCCCGGACCGGCTCGCCCGCCGTCACCCGGACCTCGCGAAGCCGTTCCCACCAGGCCGCGTAGACCTCCATCACGGTCCGCGCCGACCGCAGCAGCCGGCCGGACACCGGGGCGTCGACCACCAGGTCCGCGCCGAGGCTCATCGCGGGCATCAGCAGTGCGGCGAGGAAGGCGTCGCCGCGCTCGGGCAGCCACCCGTCCTCTCCTTCGGGCACGGTGAAGTGCAGCCGCGCCGACGGCAGTCGCGTCCCGGACCGGACCGCGGCCGACAACCGCCGACCGCGCGCGGACGGCTCGCACCTGACATCCTCGACGACGACTTCCTCGCGGCAGCTCACCATCCGCTTCTACCAGGCCCGCTCCGTCCGGCCGGTCCGCGGCCGCGCCCGCGCGCCCGGTGTCCACCCGCGCGGGCCAGCCANACCGGAGGCGGGCCCGCCTCCGGTGGTCGGCCCAGGTCGCTAGCGACCCCAGGGCGAGGACTCGGCGGCGCGTTCCAGTTCGGTGACGCCGTGGGCCCGGCGTTCGCGGAGCAGGCCGCCGCCGAGCGAGTAGTGGGGAGCGGCGGCCTCCGACCGGGCGGCCCGTTCCACGATCGCGTCGACGAGGGAGCGCACCATGTCCAGGCGGGGATGGGCGGCGTGGATCCGCGGCTCCCACGCGGCGACGACCTCCGCCCTGACCCCGAAGTCGATGCCCACGCCCCCGCGGGTGAGGTAGCACAGCAGCCCGCGGCGCTCGGCGAGACCGGGCGAGGTGTGCAGGGCGATCGCCTCCCACACCCGGTCGACGTCGGCCTCGGGGACGTGGTGGCGCCGCAGCAGTCCGGCGGCCAGGTCGGCGCCCTCCACCTCGAAGCGGGCCTCGCCCTTGGCGAGGTCGCCGGCGCCCAGATCGTGCATGACGGCCGCGGCGAACAGCAGGTCGCGGTCGTAGTCGGCGTCCTCCAGGCACCCCTCGTGGGCGGCGAGCAGTTCGGCGAAGAGGAAGCTGCGCACGCTGTGGTTGGCCACCGGCCGGGCCTCGGAGGTGAAGACGGCGGTGAGGGCGGCCTCGGCCAGCGGGCCGGTCGGCAGATCGAGTGAGAAGTCCATGGCCCGCAGGCTACGAAGCCGCCGCCCACCCCGGACAGTGGCACGCGGACCGGGTTCCGCTAGGATCGTGCCATGTCGGCCATTGAGGGGCACCGGGTCGCGGTGCTGGCGCTTCCGGGGGTCCTCCCGCTCGACCTCGGTATTCCGGTGCACACCTTCGGGTACGACCCGCACTACCGGGTCACCGTCTGCACGGATCCGTCCGCCGGGCCGGTGGTCAGCGGCGGGTTCACCGTCGCCGCGCCGGCCGGGCTGGAGGCGCTGCGGG
This sequence comes from Kitasatospora putterlickiae, assembly GCF_039527695.1. Taxonomy (NCBI): domain Bacteria; kingdom Bacillati; phylum Actinomycetota; class Actinomycetes; order Kitasatosporales; family Streptomycetaceae; genus Kitasatospora; species Kitasatospora putterlickiae. The sequence goes on along the minus strand of NZ_BAAAKJ010000152.1, from coordinate 22,375 downwards.
AGGCCGACACCGTCGTCGTCCCCGGCTACCTGGCCCCGGACGTCCCGCCGTCCGCCGCCGTGCTGTCGGCTCTCCGCGCGGCGCACGCGCGCGGCGCTCGGCTGGTGTCCATCTGCACGGGGGCGTTCGCGCTGGCGGC
>NZ_BAAAKJ010000152.1:11979-22183 GCF_039527695.1 Kitasatospora putterlickiae | reverse complement strand
CTGGCGGCGGCCGGGCTGCTGGACGGGCGCCCCGCGACGACCCACTGGCGGGACGCCGCCGCCCTGCAGCGCCGCCACCCGCGGATCGACGTCAGGCCGAACCTGCTCTTCGTCGACGACGGCGACCTCCTCACCTCCGCGGGCGTGACCGCCGGCATCGACCTCTGCCTGCACATCATCCGGCGCGACTACGGCGCGGCGGTCGCCAACGCCCGCGCCCGGGCCCTCGTCGCGCCGCCCCAACGCCACGGCGGCCAGGCGCAGTTCATCGAGCGCTTCCGGCCGGCCGCGCGCGGCGACGAGCTGGCGCCGCTGCGCGCCTGGATGCTCGACAACCTCGCCCACCGGCAGAGCGTGGACGAGCTGGCCCGGCGCGCCCACATGTCCCGCCGGACCTTCATCCGCCGCTTCCAGCAGGAGACCGACACCTCGCCGATGGCCTGGCTGACCGCCGCCCGGATCGACTGGGCCCGTGAACTCCTGGAGACCACCACCACGCCCGTCGAACAGGTCGCCCGGCTCAGCGGCCTCGGCAGCCCCGCCAGCTTCCGGGCCGCCTTCCACCGCCACGTCGGCACCTCCCCGGCGGAGTACCGGGCCACCTTCCGCTCGTAGGGGTGGGCCGGGCGGCGGAGTCCACGCGCGTGGGGGCACCTCCCGTCCGCCGGAGGCCGTGTTCCGGCGTGCGGGCAGGTCAGGTCAGGTCCGGTGTCTGGCGTGGTGGGCGACGTAGCGTTGCAGGCCGTCGTGGTTGGAGGGGACGGGGCGGGTGGTGGCGAGGGTGGCGAGCCGGGCGGCGCGGGTGGTGCCGAAGCGGGCGGCGGCGTCCTCGAAGGCCATCGGTGAGCGGTCGGGGCGGGTGGTCGGCACGGGGAGCAGGGCCAGCGCCCCGGCGAGCGGACGGTTGTCGGGGTCGGCGGCGGCCGCCCGCTGGACGGCCTGCCAGAAGTCCCGGTACTCGACCTCGCGCAGGCCGAACGCGGATCCGAAGGCGCCGAGCAGGTCGTCGAGCGGCAGCGGGCCGGGGCGCAGCAGGTGGAAGTAGCCGGTCTGACGGTGGGTGAGGGCGGCGGCCAGCAGCGGGCCGACGTGGTCGACCGGGGTGTAGTCGGTGCTGAGGTCGCTGGTGAAGTAGGCCCCGACCCGCAGGCAGGCCTGGATGAGCAGTTCGACCCGGGAACCGGGGTTGGGGATCCCGGTGCCGGTGGCGGGCATGACCTCGCCGAGCCGGTGCACCGCGACCGCGAGGCCGCGATCGGCGGCGAGCTGGACGAGGTGTTCGGCGACCAGTTTGGACTGCCCGTAGCCGGTGTCGGGGGTGCGCCCGGCCGGGACCGGGAGTTCGGGGACGGGGGTGTCGCCGGCCGGCCCGGTGGGGCAGGCGGCCAGGGTGGAGATGAAGTGCACCGTGGTGGGGCGGCCGGTGGCGGCGAGCCGGAGGAGTTCGACGGTGCCGGTGACGTTGACGCGGCGGTGGGCGCGGTAGCCGCGCACCAGGTTGACCAGGGCGCCGGCGTGCACCACGGTGTCGACCTGCTCGGCCAGCCGGCGGTGCTCGGCGGCGGAGAGGCCGAGCCGGGGGCTGCCCAGGTCGCCGGGTACGGCGTGGATCCGGTGGCCGGTCCGCCCGGACCAGAGCCCGTACCGGTGCAGGGCGTCGGCCAGCCGGCGGCGGGCCGCGGCCGGTCCGTCGGCGCGGACCAGGCAGTGGACGGTGGCGTCGGTCCCGTCCAGCAGGTCGCGCAGCAGCTGGGCGCCGACGAAGCCGGTGGCGCCGGTGAGCAGCAGGTGCCGGGGCGGGCCGGTCGGGGTGCCGGACGGCCGGATGTCGGCGGGCAGGGTGAGGTCGGTGGCGGAGGCCGCGGTGGCGGGCGGGGCGGGGGGCAGGGTGCGGCCGCCGTCGAGCGCGGCGGCCTGCAGCGCGATGGTCGGCGCGTGGACGATGTCCCGGAGCGAGAGCGGGGTGTCGAAGCGGGCCGACACCGCGAGGGCGAGCCGCTGGGCGCGCAGCGAGTCGCCTCCGCTGTCGAAGAAGTCGGCGTCGGGGCTGGTGACGGGTTCCGGCAGCAGGGCGTTCCACAGCTCGGCGAGGGTGCGCTCGGTGCTGCCGCCGGCGGCGGTCCAGCCGTTCGGGTCCAGTGGCGCGCGGGACTTGAGCAGTTCGGCGAGGGCCTTGCGGTCCGTCTTCCCGTTGCCGTTGACCGGGACGGCGTCGAGCCGGACGAACCGCTTGGGGATGAGCTCGGCCGGCAGCAGCGCGCGCAGGTGCGACCTGAGCCGGCCCTTCGTCAGCTCCCCGCGCAGGGTGACGAAGGCGGCCAGGTGCTGCCCGCCGCCCTGGTCGCTGACCAGGACCTTGGCCTCGCGGACCAGGGGGTGCGAGGTGATCGCGTACTCGATCTCGGAGAGCTCCACCCGGACGCCGCCGATCTTCACCTGCTGGTCGCGCCGGCCGTCGAAGTAGAGGAGGCCGTCGGCGCCGTAGTGGCCGAGGTCGCCGGTGCGGTACATCCGCTCTCCGGGGAGCCCGGGGAAGGGGTTCGTGACGAAGGCCAGGGAGGTGCGCTCGGGGTCGCCGAGGTAGCCGGCGCCCAGGCAGGCGCCGCCGATGCAGATCTCGCCGACCTCGCGGTCGGGCGCCGGGTTCCCGTGCTCGTCGAGCACGACCGCCCAGGTGTTGTCGATCGGGCGGCCGATCGGCACGGGGACGGGGTCCTGGGGCGTCACCTCGTGGAAGACGGAGCCGATCGAGGCCTCGGTGGGGCCGAAGGTGTTGGTCACCCTCAGCCGCGGGAGGAGTTTGCGCAGGGCCCGCACGCTGTCCGGGGCGATCTCCTCGCCGCCGACCAGCAGCATCCGCAGGCTCGCCAGGTCGGGAACCAACTCGGGCTGGGAATCGAGGAGTTCGACGAGCGCGGTGAGGATGGTGGGCACGAAGTCGGTCATCGTGACGCGATGGCGCCCGATGACCTCGACGGTCGCGGTGAGGTCGAGGACGTCGTGCGGGCGGGGGATGACGACCCGGCTGCCGCAGCTGAGCGGCCAGAGCAGCTGCCACAGCGAGGAGTCGAAGGTGTGCCGGCTGTTCTGCAGCACCACGTTGTCCGGGGACGTGCCGAACCGCCGGCCCATGGCGAGCAGCCGGTTCGCCAGCCCGCCGTGCAGGTTGAGGGCGCACTTGGGGGTCCCGGTGGAGCCCGAGGTGTAGAAGCCGTAGGCGAGTTCGTCAGGGCGGGGCGGCGCGGGCGCCGGCCGTTCGGGTGGGGCCTGCACCGGGCCCGCGGCCGGCTCCGCGGCCGGCTCCGCGAGCGGATCTGCGGGAGGCCGGGAGACCGGCTCGACGGCGAGGGCCGGGGCGGACCAGCCGTCGGTGCCGGCGCCGGGGGAGAGCAGGACGGCGGCGGGGCGGCAGGCGTCGACCATGGGGCCGAGGCGCGGGCCGGGCCACTGCTCGTCCAGCGGGACGAACACCGCGGCGGAGCGCATCACGGCCAGCATGGCGACCAGCAGTTCGGGCCCGCCGGCCATCACCAGCGGAACGAGGTCGCCCCGCCCCACCCCGGCGCGGACCAGCCGGGCGGCCAGGGCGTCGACCCGCGCCAGCAGCGCGCGGTAGGTCAGGGTGCCGCCGGGGTGCTCGACCGCGACGGCGTCGGGGGTGCGGGCGGCCGCGGCCTCGATGAGGCTCCAGGCGGTGACGTCCGGGTGGTGGGGGACGGTGTCGCCGCAGTACTGGCCCAGCTGCCGCTCGGTCGGGGCTCGCATGGATCTCCCTTGGTTGCTGAACGAGGAAAGGGCGGAGGCGTGGGCGGCGGGGAACGGACGCGCCCGGGCCGGCCCGCGGCCGCAGCAGGTGCGGCCACCGGCCGGCCCGGGAGCGGATCGGAACCTCAGCGGGACCGTGCCGGTCCTCAGACCTCGGTCGCCACCCAGCTGATGTACCAGCCGTGGCTCACGGCGTACTCGACCGTCAGCGGGCGGCCGTCCTGCCAGCGGACGTAGATCCGGAAGCCCTTCGAGGTCGGGGTGTAGATGGTGTTCCCGCCGGTGGTCGTCCACATCGAGTCGCGGCCGCAGAGGTTGGCCGTGTAGACCGGCGTCTCGCTGAAGTTCCCGGCGGAGGTGTCCACGTCGATGTAGATACCGGTGCCGTTGTCGTCCTCGACGTGCTGCTGCCAGTCGTCGATGGCGGTGTTGCCGGCGATGAACCTGGGGTTGGACATACCTGTCTCCTCGCTGTGGTCAGAGAAACGGGCAGGGGGGCGGACCAGAATGGATCGCTGGCTTGCCAGGGATCATCCGCCGCTGCCGAGTCTGGGTGAATCTTCCATTGATCACAAGGGCGCTGAATGCGAACCGTCAAGATTCCGGTTGCGGGTAATGATCGATTCTTGGGTTCGATCAACAAGGCTGCCCTTTCGGCTCCTTGACGCCATGTGGTTCGACCGTGCTATACCTGTGGCTTCTGCCGTGGTCTGGTCACCGATCGTCTGTGTGCGCCGGTCCACCTGTCTCCGGAAACGCGCCGTCTCATATTCCGGACCGTCATGATCTGAATTTCCGTGAATCTTCAGCATGCGAGGAGCGCGTGATAACCATGCCTGAATTCCCTGCTGCCCCGGAGATATCCGCCGCGGATTCCTGGGAGGATCTCGCTCCGGTCGTGGAGCTGGCGTACGGGGGCTACGGGCACTCCGCCGACTACCACGCCTCGGCCGCGTCGATCTTCGAGCCCAAGCGTTCCCTGGTCGCCCGCACCGGCGGCCGCGTCAGCGGGACCTGCGCCGTCTACTCCCTGGAGATGACCCTGCCGGGCGGCCCCCGGCCGGTGGCCGGCCTCGGCTACGTGAGCGTCGCGCCCGAGCACCGGCGGCGCGGCGTGATGAGCGCCATGGTGCGCCGGGTCCTGCACACCCTGCACGACGGCGGCGGCGAGCCGGTGGCCGCCCTCAACACCACCGAGGCCGGGATCTACGGCCGCTTCGGGTTCGGCCTCGCCAGCCAGGCCGCCAAGGTGCGGATCCACCGGCACGCCCGTGGCCTGCGGCTGGACGGCGGCGACCGGACCGACCGCACCGTCCGGATCGGCGAACCGGCGGAGCACACCGCCGCGCTCGCCGCCGTCTACGCCCACTGCGTCCGGGAGCGCCCCGGGACGCTGGGCCGCAACGCGGCCTGGGCCGCCCGCGCGGTCCTCGACCTGCCCGACCACCGGGGCGGATCCGGACGGCTGCTCTGCATGGTGGCCGAGCAGGACGGCGAGCCCTCCGGCTACGCCCTCTACCGGCTCACCGCGGCCTGGGAAGGCGCGGTGCCGCGCTACGAGGTGTCGGTGCGCGAGCTGTTCGCCCGTGACCCCGGCTCGCACACGGCGCTCTGGCACGCCCTGCTCGACGTCGACCTGGCCGGCAGCGTGGTCGCCGACCGGCCGGTGGACGACCCGGTGCTCGCCCTGCTCACCGACCCCCGCAGCGCGGCGCCCGTGCTGCGCGACCAGCTCCACGTGCGCCTGGTGGACGTCGACCGGGCGTTGGAACAGCGCGGCTACGCCACCGAGACCGACCTCGTCCTGGACGTCACCGACCCGCTCTGTCCGTGGAACGAGCGGCGGTTCCGGCTGCGCACCGGCCCCGAGGGCGGCGAGTGCCGGCCCACCACCGCCCCGGCCGACCTGGAACTGGGGGTCCGTGAGCTGGGGGCGGTGCACCTCGGCGGCACCTCCCTGGGGCAGCTCGCCCGGGCCGGCCTGGTCCGCGAGCTGCGCCCCGGCGCCGTCCGCGCCGCGGCCACGGCGTTCCGCCACGACCCGGCCCCGTTCTGCCCGATCGTCTTCTGACGCCGCACCGCCCGGAGCGCCCGCACCCGCCCGCGTACCGGGCCGGTGCGCACCCGGCCGCCCGCGCACCGGCCGCCCCCTCCCCGACATCCGATCGACCACCGGTCGACGCCTGCCCTAGGAGCCTCATGCCCGGTCCCGGATACGCGAACTTCGGCGCCGAGGAGCGCCGCAACCTCCTCGAAGTCGTCGACTCCTGGCTCGCCACCTCCGACGCGCACTCCCGCCCGCCCGGGGTGGACGCCCAGATCCGCGGCCTGGAGCAGGAGTTGTCCGCGCGCTTCGCCAGCCCGCACTGCCTGGCCGTCAACAGCGGCACCTCCGCCCTGCTGGCCGCCCTCGCCGCCCTCGGCATCGGACCGGGCGACGAGGTCATCGTGCCCGGCTACCTCTACACCGCCTCCACCTCGGCCGTCGTCTTCGCCGGCGCCACCCCGGTGCTCGCCGAGATCGACGAATCGCTGACCCTCGACCCGGCCGACGTGCTGGCCCGGATCACCCCGCGCACCAGGGCCATCATGCCGATCCACATGCTCGGCGCGCCGTGCGACCTGGCGGCCCTCGGGCAGATCGCCGACGACCACGGCCTGTACCTGTTGGAGGACGCCGCCCAGGCCTGCGGCGCGACCTACCGGGGCCGACCGGTCGGCACCTTCGGGCAGGCCGGTGCCTTTTCGACCAACATCTTCAAGGTGATCACCGGCGGTGACGGCGGCTTCCTGCTCACCCCGGACGAGCGGGTCTTCCAGCGCGCCTACTCCTTCCACCACCACGGCTGGTTCCCCTACGGCCAGGAGACCGGGGACGGCGACCTGCTGTTCGGCCTCAACCTGCGGATGAACGCCTTCACCGCGGCCGTCGCCCGTGCCCAACTCGCCCGCCTGGACGCCATCCTGGACCACAACCGGACGCTCGCCCGGGCGCTGTCCGCCGCGATCCCGGCCCGCGACGGCCTGCGCCCGCGCCCGCTGCACGACGCCGACGGCGACTGCGCGACCCTGCTGGTCCACGTCTTCGACGACGCGGCGAGCGCCGACGCCGTGGCCAAGGAACTCGGCACCCGCACCCTGCTCCACTCGCCCAAGCACTACTACGGCGGCCTGCCCGAACTCGCCGCCCTGATGGCCGGCGACGCCCGCCCGAGCCCGTTCCGCCGGCCGCCCGGCAAGGCGCGGCACGACTACCGGCCCGGCGCCCTGCCGCGGACCGACGCCGTACTGGCCCGCTCGCTCGCGCTGACCATCGGCCTCACCGACACCTACCTCGGTGCCGACTTCGGGCTGACCGCCCGCAGCACCCTCGCCGACGTCGACGCCGTCGCCGAGCGGTTCAACGCCGCCGTCGCCGCGGTGCTGGGCCCGTGACCGCCGCCGACCCGGCACCCGACGCCGATGCCGACGACGCCGACGTGATCGTGGTCGGCGCCGGCTTCACCGGCCTGGCCGCCGCGCACGAACTCGCCCTGGCCGGCCTTCGCTGCCGGGTCGTCGAATCGGCCGACCGGATCGGCGGCCTGGCCGCCACCTTCCCGGTCGGCGACCGCCAGTTGGAGCGGTTCTACCACCACTGGTTCGACTCCGACCGCGAGATCTTCCGGCTCTGCGCCGAACTCGGCTGCGCCGACCTGGTCGAACGCCACCCCACCAGCACCGGCGTCTACCACGCCAACGCGGTGTACCGCCTCTCCAGCCCGCTCGACGTGCTGCGCTTCGCCCCGCTCCCGCCGGCCGACCGGCTGCGGCTCGGCCTGTCCGCGCTGCGGGCCGGCCGGGTGCGGCACTGGCGGGAGCTGGAGGGGCTCACCGCCGAGCAGTGGCTGGTCCAGCTCGGCCGGCGCCGCGCCTTCGAGGTGGTCTGGCGCCCGCTGCTGGAAGGCAAGTTCGGCTCCTACGCGTCCCAGGTCGGCGCCACCTGGATGTGGACCAAGCTGCACCTGCGGGGCGGCAGCCGCTCCCGCTCCGGGCGGGAGGTGCTGCACTACCTGCGGGGCGGCTCCGGGGCCCTGCTGGACGCCTGGCGCGACCGGCTCCAGCACCTGGGCGTCGACCTGCGCACCGGCAGCCCGGTCGACGCGGTGCTGGTCGGACGGCACGGCGTCACCGGCGTCCGGACCGGCGGGCGCGTCCTGCGCGCCCGCCGGGTCCTGGTGACCACCGCCCCCGGCCTGCTGGCCGGCATGCTCGACGGCGACCTCGGCGCCCATCCCGCCCTCCCGGGGCTGGTCCGCCGGCTGCGCGCCGTCCCCTACCTGGCCAACCTGTGCCTGGTCCTGGAGAACCGCCGCGCCCTGTCCGACACGTACTGGCTCAACGTCACCGACCCGGCGTTCCCCTACGTCGGCGTCATCGAGCACACCAACCTCGACAGCCCGGAGCGCTACGGCGGCCGGCACCTCGTCTACCTGTCGAAGTACCTCCCCGCCGACGCCGAGCTGTACCGGATGAGCGACCAGGAGGTCTACCGGCACAGCCTGCCCCACCTGCGCCGGATGTTCCCGCGCTTCCGCGAGGACTGGGTGCACCGCTACCACGTCTGGCGGGCCGAGCACGCCCAGCCGGTGATCACCCCCGGGTACTCCCGGCGCGTCCCCGAGGTCGAGTGCGCCGTGCCCGGCCTCTACATGTCGAGCATGGCGCAGGTCTTCCCGGAGGACCGCGGCACCAACTACGCCGTGCGGCACGGCCGGACCACCGGACGGCTGATCGCCGACCGGATCCGCACCCGTGAACGCGCGGCACCGCGCACGACACCGACCGAGGAGGCGGTATGACCGACCTGCTGGACATCGCGGCCGCCGAGAACCTGACCGAGGAACAGGTGCACACGCTCTACCGGAGCTTCGTCAGCCGCAGCCAGGTCTCCCTGGTCGGGGCCTTCGGCTTCGGGCACGACCTGGTCGAGAGCGCCGAGGGCTGCTGGATCACCCTGCGCGACGGCCGGCGGATCCTCGACTTCACCGGCGGGATCGGCGTCCTCAACCACGGCCACAACCACCCGAGGATCCTCGCCGCCCGCCGGCGCTTCGCCGAACAGCGCCGGATGGAGGTCCACAAGAACTACCTCTCGCCCTACGTCGCGGCCCTCAGCCACAACCTCGCCCGGCTGCTGCCCGGCGACCTCGACATCAGCTACTTCCCCAACTCCGGCGCGGAGGCGGTCGAAGGCGCCGTCAAACTCGCCTACAAGTACCACGCCGGCCGGCGCGGCACGGTGCTGCACACCGACATCTCCTTCCACGGCAAACTGCTCGGCGCGGGCAGCCTCACCGCCTCGCCCGAACTCCACTTCGACTACCCCCGGATCCCCGGCACCGACTTCTTCGGCTACGGCGACCTCGACTCCTTCGCCCTCGCCCTGGACCGCCACCAGGCGCTGGACGGCGGCAGCGACGTCTACGCGGTGGTCCTGGAACCGTTCAGCGCCTCCAGCCTGCGCGCCTGCCCGGGGGACTTCCTGCGCGAGGTCCGCCGGCTGTGCACCGAGCGGGACATCGTGCTGATCTTCGACGAGGTCTACACCGGCTGGGGCCGCACCGGCGCGCTGTTCCACTTCATGCACCACCCCGGACTGGTCCCCGACGTCGTGACGATGTCCAAGTCCTTCGGCGGTGGCAAGGCGTCCATCGCCGGATACGTGGCCCGCGAACCCGTCTTCCGGCGCGCCTACGACACCCTCCAGGACGCCACCCTGCACAGCACCACCTACTACGGCTTCGGCGAGGAGACCGCCACCGCGCTGGAGGCCGTCGCCGTCGCCGTCGAGGACGACTACCCGGGGCGCGCCCGCAAACTCGGCGCCGTCCTGGAGGCGGGCCTGCGCGACATCGCCGGCCGGCACCGCTCCCTGGTCGCCTCGACCGCCGGAACCGGCGCCCTGCACGGCGTCTTCCTCAAGGCCGGACCGGCCCCGCTCGACCGGCTGCTGCCGCTGCTCCCGGCAGCACTCGGCGGAGACCCCCGGCTTCGGACCAAACTCATCACCGGAGCGGTCATCGCGGCCCTCTACCGCGACCACGGCGTCCTCACCTTCTTCGGCTCCAACCACGGCCTGCCGCTGATCGTCGCCCCGCCGCTGGTCGCCGAGGAACCCGAAGCGGAAACGTTCCTGCACGCGCTCGACGACGTGCTCGCCCAGGGCCCGGCCCGCCTGCTCGGCCGGCTCGCCAAGGAACTGGCCACCGGGAGGCTGCGCCCGTGACGGTCGACCTCCTGCTGCGGATCTGGTCACTGCGCCACCCCGCCCTGGCCGAGCCCGGCCCCCGCGCGGCCGCCCGCGCCCATGTGCTCGGCAGCCTCGGCCGGCTCGCCCCGCACTACCGGGCCGGCGTCGCCCTGGCGCTGCGGCTGGTGCCGCCCGCCCTGCTGCTGC
>NZ_BAAAKJ010000152.1:2348-11914 GCF_039527695.1 Kitasatospora putterlickiae | reverse complement strand
GCGGCTGCCGCTGCTCGGCACGGCGGTGCGGACGGCCGAGACCCTCGCGCTGTACGGCGGCCTCGACGCCGCCGTCCCCGTCACGCCCCTCCTCGGCTCCGCCGCACCCGACGGCCTCGGACTCGGCGCGGACGGCCCCGCCCACTGGCACCTCCCGGCACCCCGGCCCCGGGTCTCCCGATGAGCCGGGCGAAACCGGTGATCGACTGCGACGCCCTGGTCATCGGCTCCGGCGCCGGCGGCAGCGACGCCGCCCTCGGCCTGGCCCAGGCCGGACGCCACCCCCTCGTCCTCGAAGAGGGCCCCCGGGTGACCACCGCCGAGATCGCCGCCTCCACACCCGCCCAGAACCTCCGCCGCCTCTACCGCCACGCCGGCCTGGCCCCCATCCACGGCCGGCCGGTCATCGCCTTCGGCGAAGGCTGCTGCGTCGGCGGCACCACCGTCGTCAACGGCGGCCTGCTCTGGGAACCGCCCCCCGACCTGCTCGACCGCTGGGCCGACCGGGCCGGCACCGACGGCTACCGCCGCACCGACCTGGACCGCCACCTGCGCGAGATCACCCGCCGCCTCGGCGTCGCCGCCCAGCACCCCGGCGACGGCAACCGCGACTCCCGGCTGCTCGCCGACGGCGCCGAACGCCTCGGCTGGCACTGGGCCACCGCCCGCCGCGCCGCCCCCGGCTGCTCGCACGCCAACCGCTGCCCGACCGGCTGCCCCTCCGGCGCCAAACAGAGCATGCTGCTCAGCTACCTGCCCGCCGCCGAACGCCACGGCGCGCGCGTCCACCCCGGGACCAGGGTGCTGAGACTGCGCCACCGCGGCCGCACCGTCACCGAGGTCCACGCCCTGGGCCCCGACGGCGAACCGGTCGCCTACCGGCCGCGCACCGTGGTGCTCGCCGCCGGGCCGGTCGGCAGCCCCGCCCTGCTCCAGCGCAGCGGCATCCACCGCCGCCACGCCGGCCGGCGCACCGCCGTCCACGTCAACCTCAAGGTCGTCGCCCGCTTCCGGGAACCCGTCCGGGCCACCCGGGGCACCATCTTCACCGCCCAGCTCCAGCACTTCCAGGACGAGGGCCTGCTGGTGATGCCCGCCAACCTCACCCCCGGCGCCCTCGCCGCCGCCCTGGCCGGCCACGACCCGGACACCGTCCGCACCCTGCTGGCCGACCTGGACCGGGTCGCCCTCTTCACCGCCCAGGTCCGGGTGGAAGGCCCGGTCGCCGTCACCGCCCTGCCCGGCGGCCAGACCCTGCTGCGCCACCGCCTCACCCCCGCCGACGGCCACCTGCTGCGCGCCGCGCTGCACCGCACCGCCCGCCTGCTGCTCGCCGCCGGCGCCACCGAGGTCCACCCGCCGTTCCCCGGCCCGCCGCTGCGCACCGAGGACGAGGCCCGGCGGAGCGCCGACCACAGCGCCCTCGCCGACTGGCCGCTGGTCTCCGTCCACGCCATGGCCTCCTGCCCGATGGGCGCGCCCGCCCGGGGCGGACTCTGCGACCCGCTCGGAAGGCCGTACGGCTTCGACAACCTCCACCTCTGCGACGCCTCGGTGCTCCCGGGCGCGACCGGCATCAGCCCCCAGGGCACCGTGATGGCCTTCGCCCACGAGATCACCGAACGCCTGCTGCAGACCACCCGACGGGAGAACACCCGATGACGCGTGACCAGGCACCGCACCGCCCCCCGGGCGTGATCGAGCCGGACGGCCCGGAGGTGACCTGCGACCTCGCCATCCTCGGCTCCGGCATGGGCGGAGCCACCCTCGCCTACGCGCTGCGCGACTCCGGCGCGCGGATCCTGGTCGTCGAACGCGGCGACTTCCTGCCGCGCGAACAGCAGAACTGGAACCCGGAGGCCGTCTTCGTCCAGGGCCGCTACCGCAACGGCGACCAGTGGCAGGACGCCCAGGGACGGCCCTTCCAGCCCGGCGTCCACTACTACGTCGGCGGCAACACCAAGGTCTACGGCGCCACCCTGCCGCGCTTCCGCGAGACCGACTTCGGCCCGGTCGCCCACGCCGAGGGCGACTCACCCGGCTGGCCGGTCGACTACGCCGACGTGGAACCCCACTACGGCCGGGCCGAGGACCTCTACCGGGTGCACGGCACCCACGGCGAGGACCCCACCGACCCCTGGCGCTCCACCGACTACCCCCACCCGGCCGTCGAGCACGAGGCCGCCGTCGCCGACCTCGCCCACCGTCTGCGCGGCCAGGGCCTGCGCCCCTTCCACCTGCCGACCGGCATCGACCTGCGCGAGGGCGGCGACTGCGTGCGCTGCGGCACCTGCGACAGCTTCCCCTGCCTGCTCGGCGCCAAGAGCGACGCCGACGTCCGCGCGCTGCGCCCCGCCCTGGCCGCCGGCGTCCGGCTGCTGACCCGCACCCTGGTCGGCCGGCTGTACGCCGACGCCGCCGGACGGGTGACGCACGCCGTGGCGACCCGGGACGGCACCGAGCTGACGATCCGCGCCGAGCGCTTCGTGCTCGCCTGCGGCGCCGTCAACACCGCCGCGCTGCTGCTGCGGTCGGGCCTCGCCAACGGCTCCGGCCGGGTCGGGCGCAACTACCTGGTGCACAACAGCACCTTCCTGGTCGCCGCCGACCCCGCCCGCCGCAACCGGGCGGTCTTCCAGAAGACCCTCGGCCTCAACGACTGGTACCTCGCCCGGGGCGGCCGGGCCCCGCTGGGCAACGTCCAGCTGCTCGGCAAGCTCCAGGAGCCGATGGTGCGCTCGGCCAGCCCCAACGTGCCCGCCGCGGTCCGCCGCTTCGTCACCGACCGCAGCCTCGACCTCTACCTGACCAGCGAGGACCTGCCGAGCCTGGACAACCGCGTCGTGCTGGACGCGGCCGGGCGGATCACCGTGCACTGGCGGCCCAACAACCTCCGCGCCCACCACGAGCTGGTCCGGCGCACCACCCGCACGCTGCGCGCGGCCGGCTACCCGCTGGTGTTCACCCGGCGGATGGGCATCGAGACCAACTCCCACCAGTGCGGCACGGCCGTGATGGGGACCGACCCGGCCACCAGCGTGGTCGACCCGGCCGGTCGCACCCACCAGCACGACAACCTCTGGGTGGCGGACGCCTCGGTGTTCTGTTCGTCGGCGGCGGTCAACCCGGCCCTGACCATCGCCGCCAACGCCTTCCGGATCGCCGGGGGAGTGCTGGCCTGAGGCCGCGTCGGCGGGCCCGGCCGTTTCAGCCGCTCCACCCGGCGGCCGGGTCCGGCAGGTCGCGGTCCAGCAGGTCGCGGGCCAGCAGGGCCGCCCCCAGGCAGCCGGCCTCGTACGCCAGCTCGGCGGGCCTGACCTCCGGCATCACCTGGAAGACCAGCCGGGCGGCCAGCCGCTCGCGCACCGGCGCGAACAGTAGCTCGCCCGCGCCCGCCAGCCCGCCGCCGAGCACGATCGCGGACGGGTCGAACAGGGTGACGGCGACCGCCAGCGACTCGGCCAGCACGTCGACCGCCTCGGACCACACCCGCACCGCGTCCGGGTCGCCCTTGCGCGCCAGCGCGGCCACGCCGGCCGCGTCCGTCGGCCCGTCCGGCCCGGTGCCGGCCAGCTCGCGGTAGTGGCGCAGCACGGCCGGTCCGCCCACGATCGTGGAGACGCAGCCGCGCTGCCCGCACCCGCACGACTCGCCGCCCGGTCGCACGATCAGGTGTCCGAGCTCGCCGGCCTGCCAGTGCGCGCCGCCGAACGGCCGCCCGCCGACCATCACGGCGGCGCCGACGCCGGTGCCGATCGGCACGAAGAGGAACACCTCGTGCCCGCGGCCCGCGCCGAGCCGGGCCTCGGCGATGCCGCCGGCCCGTACGTCGTGCCCGAGCGCCACCGGCACGCCCGCGCGTTCGGCCACCAGCGCGCGCAGCGGCACGTCCCGCCAGCCGAAGGAGGCCGAGAAGACGGCGACGCCGGCCCGTTCGTCGACGATGCCGCAGCTGGCCAGGCCGACCGCGCGGACCGGCGTGCCGCGCTCCTCGGCCGCGGCCTGCGACTCGGCGACGACGTCCAGCACGGTCTCGACCACCGCCTCGGCCCCCCGCCGGGCACCGGTGGGCCGGCGGGTGGTGGCCAGCGTGGTGCCGTCCGGGCCGAACAGGACGGCCTTGACGACGGTGCCGCCCAGGTCCACGCCGAGGACGACACCGCCGTCCGCCGGGCTCGTCGGGGGAGTCACTCGGCGAGCTGCTTGGTGCTGAACGGGATGACGACGCGGTGGTTGACCTCGTCGCCGTGGACCGGGTGGCCGTCGGGGGAGAGCATCGAGTAGGCGGTCACCCGCGCGCGGTAGATCCGGATCGGGGAGTCCCCGGCGAAGTCCCGCGGCGGGCGGAAGCGCCGGGCCCGGGTGGCCTCGTCCGGGTAGCGCCGCCGGTAGTACAGGTCGCATCCCTCGGCCAGCTCCTCGCCCTCCAGTACCTCGGCCCGCGCCAGCGCGTAGAGGGCGTCGCCGCCCCCGCCGGCCGGGCTGGAGTCGTAGATGATCAGCGAGACCACCGGGTTGGCCGCGATGTTCCGCGAGTGGAGGGTGTCCAGGCCCGACTGCCAGTAGAAGCCGTCCTCGTCGTCCCAGGCGTGGGCCACGGCGGTGACCCAGGGCACGGCCTGCGGCGAGGCGGTGCCGAGGGTCAGATAGCGGGTGGATCGGAGGAGCTCGCGTGCGGTGGTGCGGAGTTCGTCGTCCGAGCTGGGCACAGTGCCTCCGGTTCGGTGTCGGTTGCTCCACCGGGCGTCCTGCGGCCGGGCGGCAGTGACGCCGGTTCTTCGCGTCCCTACTGTACCGACGCCTGGTGTTGGTCAGTAGAGGGCCGCGCCGCCGGGCTGAGGACGGTCTGCAACGTGCCGCCCCGGGCGACGTTGACCACGCTCCCGGCACTGACCCGGCTGAAGTGGCCGACGACGCGGTGGTCGAGGACGGCGACGCACAGGTCCCGGGTGAGGGCGCCGACGGTGCCGGGGGCGACGCGTTCCTGGACCAGCCAGCCCCGGTGGCGGGGGGAGCGTACGAGCTCGGCCCAGTCCTCCGGGCCGTGCTCGCACCCGAGGCGCACGGTGTTGCCGAAGTAGCCGTAGGGGGCCTTGAGGACCAGCCGGGCGCGCCCGGCGACGGCCTGCCCGACGGTGACGCCGTCGCCGAGCTTGCGGCTCCAGGGCACGATGCTCCGCAGGGCCTCGCGGTGCCCGGGCGGGAACAGGTCCTCGAAGCGGGGGTCGGACAGCACCGCCAGGCAGAGCTTGTTCTCCGCCACCCAGCGCTGGGCGAGGACGTTGGGGATGACCAGCTCGCCGTCGGTCACCGCCGCGCAGAACCGGTCCCAGCCCTGGACGGGGCGCGGGTCGGCCGGGATGTGCTTGAGGTGGCCCAGCCGGAGCCCGGTGCCGGGCGCGTAGTCGGCCGGGTGCAGCATGGCCGCCGTCCGGCCGCCGCGCCGGGCCTGCGCGGCGATCAGGTGGCGGTCGCGGTTCCCGCCTCCGGTGTGGAAGAGCCCCAGGTGGCGGGTCTGTTGCTCGGTCAGGCCCCGGGCCCGGCCGTGCGCCACCAGCCAGGCGGTGAACCAGTCCTGCTCCTCGAAGCGGGTGGGCGGTACCCGCCAGGAGTCGAGGACGGCGCCGATCTCGGGCGTCCGGCGCCAGAACCGGGCCACCGCGCCCGCGCCGAGCAGGCTGCCGGGGCTGCTGGCGTTGAACTCCAGGATCCGTGCGGTGCCCAGCCGGTCGCCGAACAGGTCCAGCCGGCAGAGGTCCACGGTGAGGGACTCCGGGTGCGGGTGGCGCGCGATCCAGCGGTGCAGGACCGGCGGCACGTCCAGGAAGCGCTGGAGGAGGGCGTGTCGGGGGTAGGCCCGGACGATCCGCTCCAGGCAGTCCACGGCGGTGAGGACGCGCCGGTGCAGCAGCGGCCCGGCCGCCGGGTGCAGCACGCTGACGGCCGGCGGGACCGGGAAGGGCGTGGGCGGCGGGGAGGAGATGAGGACGCCCTCCTCCAGGACGCGTCGGCGGACCCGGTCACGGGCGGTCAGCAGCGCGGCGCGCAGGGGGTGCGGGGCGGTGCCGGGAAAGTCCGTCAGATCGCGGTCCGGGTCGAAGAGCGGCAGGTCGTCCACGGGCCGTCCTCAGAGGTAGAGCGGGTGGAGGCGGCCGGTGCGGGCGACGTTGAGCCGCGCCTCGTGGCCGGTGCGGACGAAGGCGGAGACCAGCCGGCCGTTGACGGCGCCGAGCGCCAGGTCGTGGTGGACGGGGGGTCCGTCGGGGCCGCCGCGCAGGCGCGGGCTGGGCAGGTACTCCTGCACCAGCCAGCCCTGGGAGGCGGCGCGGGCGACGGCCTCGGCCCAGGCGGCGTCGCCGGTCTCCGGGCCGACCACCACGCCGCGCCCGTTGGCGTCCAACGGGCTCTTGAGGACGTGCCGTCGGCGCCCGCGGGTGATCCGGCGGAGGGTCGGGCCGTCGCACAGGGCGAGGTTGCGCGACCACGGGACGGCGGGCTGGACGAGCCGGTGGTCGGCCGGGTCGAAGAGGCCGGCGAAGCGGGGGTCGGAGAGGACGGCGAGGCAGAGCTTGTTGTCGCCGATGACGCGGGCGCGCAGGCCGTTCTGCACGAACAGGGCGCCTTCGCGCACGGCCCGCAGATACGGGCCCAACTCGCCGGCCAGCTGCTGGAGGTCGCGCATGCCGATCTTGGCGTAGGCGTGCCGGACCGGCTCGCCGTCCAGGGTGGCGGCGCCGTCCGCTCCGGTGCCCAGTTCGCGCGGGTCGGCGTGCAGGACCCGGACGCCGAGGGCGCCGAGGCCGTCCTGGTAGGAGCGGACGGCGTTGCGGTCGGCCCGGTGCGGATACAACAGCGTGACGGTGTCCGGGCGTTGGCCGGTGTGCTGTTCGGCGAGGTCGAGCAGCCAGCGGCCGGTCCACGCGTCGTCGTCGGCGGGCAGCGGGCCGGGCAGGCCGATCCCGTGCCGGGTGAGCAGCGGACGCCAGGCGGCCCGGGCCCGGCCGACCACGGCCAGTCCGCCGGGGCCGTTGGCGTTGGTCTCCAGCACGCCGAGCCGGCCGTCGGGTTGGGGCAGCAGGTCGAGCCGGATCAGGTGCACCCGGGTGTCCCGGGCGGCGGCCGCCTGGGCACGCAGCGACTCGGGGAGGGTGAGCACCCGGCGCAGCCGCGGATCGTGCTCCCAGGCGGCCACGACGGCCTCGATCATGCGGTGGTAGGCGGCCGTGAAGGCCTCCAACTCCTCGCGCGCGCCGGGGCGCAGACACAGCGGGAGCCCGAGCGGTCGGGCCTTCCCGGCGGCCGGGTCGCCGACCGTGTGCGCCTCGGCCAGCGTCCGCCCCTCCGGCGTCGCGGCCACGGCGGTGACCTGCCGGGTGAACTCCTCGTCCAGTCCTGACCAGCCCGCGCCGTCGGCGTCGATGTCATCGGCCATGAGCAGCACCCGCCCCTCAACTGCCGGAACGCCCGGATGGCGCACCGAGGGTAGTGGTACCGCTACTCCGCCCCAAGTAGGCATTGGTCCAGACCTATTGACGGGCCTTGCCGTCCCTCCTACGATCCGGACCGGCACATCCCCACATGTCCCCACCCAGAGCCGGGCGTCACGCCCCCACAGCGACGGTCATGCCCAATGACTCCCGGCGGGAAGCGAGCACAGCATGTTCCGTCGCAGGTCGCGTACCCCACAGCCGCCGCGGGCGGTCGTGGAACGCGCAGCGCAGACCCACCGGACCAGCGGCACCCCGGCGGGGGCGAGCGTCGCGCGGCGCTCCCTGGCCGCGGTGAGCGCCGCCGTCGTGGTCGGTGCCGGTCTCGCCGTGGCCGGCACCGTCACGGCCGGCGCCGCCACCCCCAACCTGGTCGCCAACCCCGGCTTCGAGAACGGGCTTTCCGACTGGACCTGCGCGGGCGGCGTCGGTGCCACCGTCAGCAGCCCGGTGCACGGTGGCACCTCGGCGCTCAAGGTCTCCCCGACCGGCCAGGACCAGGGCCAGTGCACCCAGACCATCAGCGTGCAGCCCAACTCCCAGTACACGCTGAGCTCTTACGTCCAGGGCAGCTACATCTACCTGGGCGCCACCGGCACCGGCCTCACCGGTTCGACGTCCACCTGGACGGCGAGCGCCGCGTCGTACAGCAAGCTCAGCACCACCTTCTCCACCGGCGCGAACACCACCTCGGTGACCGTCTTCCTGCACGGCTGGTACGGGCAGCCCGCGTTCCACGCGGACGACGTCGAGCTGGCCGGCCCCGGCGGCACCACCACGCCGCCGACCACCCCGCCGACCACGCCGCCCACGACGCCGCCGACCACCCCGCCGACGACGCCTCCCACCACCCCGCCCACCACCCCGCCCACCACGCCGCCGACCACCCCGCCCGGCTCCACCTGCCCGACGAAGCCCAAGCCCGCGGGCAAGGTCCTCCAGGGCTACTGGGAGAACTGGGACGGCGCCTCCAACGGCGTCCACCCGGGCATGGGCTGGACCCCCATCAACGACAGCCGGATGGCCGCGCACGGCTACAACGTCATCAACGCCGCCTTCCCGGTGATCCTCTCCGACGGCACCGTCCTCTGGGAGGACGGCATGGACGCCACCGTCAAGGTGTCGACCCCCGCCGAGATGTGCCAGGCCAAGGCCGCCGGCGCGACGATCCTGATGTCGATCGGCGGCGCCGCCGCGGGCATCGACCTGAGCTCCAGCACCGTCGCCGACAAGTTCGTGGCGACCGTCGTCCCGATCCTGAAGAAGTACAACTTCGACGGCATCGACATCGACATCGAGACCGGCCTGTCCGGCAGCGGCAACATCAACACGCTGTCCGCCTCCCAGTCCAACCTGATCCGCATCATCGACGGCGTGCTCGCCCAGATGCCGGCCGGCTTCGGCCTGACGATGGCCCCCGAGACCGCGTACGTCACCGGCGGCAGCGTCACCTACGGCTCGATCTGGGGCTCCTACCTGCCGATCATCAAGAAGTACGCCGACAACGGCCGGCTGTGGTGGCTGAACATGCAGTACTACAACGGCAGCATGTACGGCTGCTCCGGTGACTCCTACCAGGCCGGCACGGTCCAGGGCTTCACCGCGCAGACCACCTGCCTCAACAACGGCCTGACCATCCAGGGCACCACCATCAAGGTGCCCTACGACAAGCAGGTGCCCGGCCTGCCGGCCCAGCCCGGCGCGGGCGGCGGCCACATGGCGCCGAGCCTGGTCAGCCAGTCCTGGAACGCCTTCAACGGCCAGCTGAAGGGTCTCATGACCTGGTCGATCAACTGGGACGGCTCCCGTGGCTGGTCCTTCGGTGACAACGTCAAGTCCCTCCAGGGCCGTTGACCTCCGCTGAGGTGACCCAGGAGTGACGGCGGGGCCCCGGGTCTTCCCGGGGCCCCGTCGTCGGTCCAGCGCCGGTTCAGCCGTCGGACGGGGCGGGCAGGGGCAGCAGCACGTGGAAGACGCAGCCCCGGCCGGGGGAGGTGTCGAGGGTGATCCGGCCGCCCTGGGCGGCGACGAAGGTGGTGCCGTGGCCGACGAGGTCGGCGAGCACGTTGCCCTGCTTGT
>NZ_BAAAKJ010000152.1:0-2284 GCF_039527695.1 Kitasatospora putterlickiae | reverse complement strand
CGGTAGAAGCGGTCGAAGACCCGTTCGCGTTCGGCGGGGGTGAGGCCGGGGCCCTGGTCGGCGACCTCAAGGACGGCGTGGCCGTCGACCGTGCCGACGCCGATCCGCAGCGGGGTGCCGGGCGGGGTGTGGGTGACGGCGTTGCCGATCAGGTTGGTGACGACCTGGCGGAGCCGGGCCTCGTCGGCGACCGCGGGGGCGTTGGACGGCTTCCCGCCGCCGGGGCCGGTGAGGGTGACCGGGCGGGTCGTGTCCAGCGCGCGGACGTCGCGCAGGGCGTCGGCCGCCAGCGTGCGCAGGTCCATCGGGGCGAGGTCGAGCGCGAAGGCCGGCTCGGCGCCGGGCCCGCCGGCCGGGTGGTGGGCGTCCTCGTCGAGCCGGGCGAGCAGGAACATCTCCTCGACCAGCCGGGCGAGCCGGGTCGACTCGGCGGCGATCCTGGCCATCGTCCGGTCGAGGTCCTCACGGGTGGACAGCGCGCCCATCCGGTAGAGGTCGGCGTAGCCCTTGATGCCGACGAGCGGCGTGCGCAGTTCGTGGCTGGCGTCGGCGAAGAAGCGCCGGGTGCGCGACTCGGCCTCCGAGCGGGCCCGGAACGCGGTGTCGATCTGGCCGAGCATCTGGTTGAGACAGGCCGCCAGGTGCCCCACCTCGGTGTGCGGGGCGGCCAGCTCGGGGACCCGCCGGGAGTAGTCGCCGTCGGCGATCGCCGTCGCGGTCTCCTCGATCCGGGTCAGCGGGCGCAGGCCCGAGCGGACGGCGAACCAGCCGACCGCGGCCAGCACCGCCAGCAGCGCGGCCCCCATGGTCAGCGAGAGGTTGCGGGTCTTGGCGACGGTGCGGTCGACCTCGTCGAGGGAGGTCGCCACCACGACGGTGCCCCGGGTGACGGACGGGTCCGGGGCGATGAGCTGGGCGGGCCGGGTGAGGGCGATGACCCGCCAGGCGCTGTCGCCCTCCCGCGCGGGCACGGTGAAGGGACGGCCCCCGTGGGCGAGCACGGCCGCGTGGTCCAGGGGCGGCAGCTCGGGGCCGCCGCCCACCGGGGCCGGGCCCGCGTCGAACGTCTGGCGGGTGCCGCCGTCGTCGTCGAGGTAGGTCACGGTGGTCTCCCCGAGCACGCCCAGGGCCTGCACGCCGGCCGGGGCGCCGGTACCGGCGGGCGGTGGGACACGGGCGGCGAAATGCCCGGTCAGCACCAGCCGCTCGTCCACCCGGTTCTGGAGGTACCCGTGCAGGGCGCCGGCGACCAGCACGCCGGTGCCGAGCAGGCCCACGCCGACCAGGGCGACCGACAGGCACAGCAGACGGGTGCGGAGCGACAGCCCGCGCAACCCGCGCAGCCCGCGCGGCCCGGGAACCGGCGGCGGGGTCACGGCCGGGGCCCGCGCAGCACGTAGCCGACCCCGCGGACGGTGTGGATCAGCTTCGGCTCACCGCCGTCGACCTTGCGGCGCAGATAGCTGATGTAGGTGTCGACGATGCCGGCGTCACCGCCGAAGTCGTACTCCCACACGCTCTGCAGGATCTGGCTCTTCGACATGGTCCGCCCGGCGTTCGTCATCAGGAAGCGCAGCAGACGGAACTCGGTGGGGGAGAGCCGCACGTTCCGCCCCGCCCTGGTCACCTGGTGGCCGTCCGGATCGAGTTCGAGGTCCCCGACGGTGATCCGGGCCGTCTGCTCGCCCCGGGTGCGCCGCAGCACGGCGTGGATCCGGGCGATGAGCTCCTCCAGGTCGAACGGCTTGGTGAGGTAGTCGTCGCCGCCGATCCGCAGGCCGTGCAGCAGGGCCTGGCGGTCCTCGCGCGCGGTGACGAAGAGCACCGGCACGTCGCCGCCGCGCCCGGGGTGGTGCGCCCGGGGCTGGGCGCGCAGGCGGCCGATCACCTCGAAGCCGTCCATGTCGGGGAGCATGACGTCCAGCAGGACCAGGTCGGGCGCGCGCCGGGCGGCGAGCTCCAGGGCCTCCCGCCCGGTGGCGGCCGCGTCGACGTCGAAGCCGGCGTAGCGCAGCGCGGTGCGCAGCAGCTCCCGGACGGTGGGCTCGTCGTCGACGACCAGCAGGTGGTCCGGTCGGTCACCCGTGGGTCGGGCCGGGGGTGTGGGTACCGCCATGGTGTGCGATGCCGCCTTCACGGACAGGGCTGAGTGGGATCCTCCCAGCATCACATGCTCAGGAGACCCGGCCGGAGGAGCCCCGGGAGGAGCCCGCCCGGGCCAGGAGGGGGGCGGCGCTCGCGCGCCGGGGCTCGGCGGCGCCGTCGGGCCGCGCGGCCTCGGTGG
>NZ_BAAAKJ010000151.1:2824-7551 GCF_039527695.1 Kitasatospora putterlickiae | reverse complement strand
GCCGAGCGCACCGCCCGACGGCCCGCCCGGAACCCCGCCCGACAGCCCGCCCCGGCGGCCGCAACCTCAAGGGAGTAACCATGGGTACTCGACCAGCCGGCCCGGACCTCGCGGCCGTCACGGGCCTCTCGGCGGGAGCGCGGCGGTGGATCGGGCGGAACTGCGGTTACCTCGACGATCCGTCAGGCCGGGAGGAGCTGCCGGTGACCCCCCGGGTCAAGGCGCTGCTGCAACTCGCCCTGCTGCGCCGCGCCTGGGCGAAGGCCGAGCCGGAGGACCCCGACCTGGCCGGGGTCGCCGCCACCGTCGACCGGGTCTGGCGCAGTCCCGACCACCCGCGTCTGCTCACCGCCGAGCCGCGCTACGCCCGGCAGTTCCAGCTGATGTACGGGGCACTCGCCCCCGCCGGCCTCGCCGCCGGAGGGCCGCACCGCGCGGCCCTCGCCGAGGCGACGGCGGGCGACTTCCTGACCCCGCGCCGCAAGTCGCCCTTCCTGCACCTGGAGACCCGCTACTACGCCGAACTCGCCGGTGTGCCGCACCGGTTGGCCGACTACCCGGAGCTGTACCGGATCAGCCGGCTGGCCGCCCACACCGACGAGCGGCCGATCGCCGAGCTGGACGTGTGCAACGTGACCCACACCGTCTTCCACCTCGCCGACTTCGGCTTCCGCGCCCCCGGCCTGGACGGCGCCGACCTCGCGCACGCCCGCGACCGGGTCCACCGCCTCACCGAGGAGTGCGTCCGGCGCGGCGAGTGGGACCTCACCGCCAAGCTCGTGCTCGCCCAGTACTGCCTGGGCCTCGACCCGTTGAGCACCCCCTCCGGCGCGGCCGGCCTGCGGCTGCTCGCCGAGGTGCAGACCCCCGACGGCGCCCTCCCCGGCCGCTCCGCCACCGACCGGGCGGCCGCGGACGCGAACCCCGTCGCGTTCTTCCGCGCCTCCTACCAGTCCACCCTGGTCGTGGCGCTGGCCACGGTGGTCCTGCTGCACCGCGCCCCCGCCGAGCCCGCGCTGGGAGGTGCCCGGTGAGCCCGGCGACGACCGCCGCCGGGAGCGGCGCCCGACTGCTCCAGGGCGAGCGGAACTGGTGGTTCCTCGGCCCCGGCGGCGGCCTCGCCCGACTGCGCCCGGGCCAGCTGACCGAGGACGGCGCGCTGCGCCCCGGCACCGAACGCCGGCTGCGCGAACACGGACTGCTGACCGTCCCGGCGCCGCGCAGCTACGCGCTGACCGTCCTCACCAGCACCCACTGCAACCTCGGCTGCGGCTACTGCTTCCAGAACACCGGCCAGGACGCGGACGGCGGCAGCCGCCCGCCCCGGATCGCCCGCACCCGCCTGACCTCGCGGACCATCACCGACATCCTCGACTTCACCGAGCGCCGGATGGCCGCCGCCGGCCTGGAGCAGCTGCGGATCCTGCTGTTCGGCGGCGAGCCGCTGCTCAACCCGCGCGGCTGCCTGGAACTGCTGGAACGGGCCGCCGACCGCGGCCTCGCCTCCGCCTGGATGATCTCCAACGCCACCCTGCTCACCCCCGCGCTCGCCGGGCGACTGGCCGAACGCGGACTGCGCTCCGTCCAGGTCACCTTCGACGGCGACCGCCCCGACCACGACCGGATCCGGATCCGGCGCGCCGAGGGCGGCGGGACCTTCGACGCCATCGTCGGCAACCTCGTCGGCGCCTCCGCGGCCTCCCCGCTGCGCTGGCAGCTGCGGGTCAACGTCTCCCAGGAGACCTGCCAGGGCGTGGACGCGCTGATCGACCGGCTCGCCGGCTCCCTCGACCCGGGCCGCTGCACGCTCTACTTCGCCCAGGTCGGCGACGTCGGCGTCGGCTACGGCAACGACCTGCGGCACACCCGCGAACTGTCCGACCGGTTCAGCCGCTGGCAGCGCCGGGCGCTCGACCTCGGCTTCACCGTCGCCCGCCCGCAGGCCCACCGGCCGTGCGCCACCTGCGGCCACGGCGACGGCCGCTACGGCGCCGTGGTCAGCGCCGACGGCACCCTCGCGAGCTGCTGGGAGACGGCGGGCAGGCCGGACTGGGAGGTCGGCACCGTGACCGGCGGCTACCTGCCGGCCGCGCTCACCCGGGACCGCTGGGTCGGCTGCGAGGACCTCTACCGGCGCGAGGACGACCGCGGCACCCTCGCCGCCTTCCACGACACGGTGGACGCCGCGCTGCTCGACTACCTGGACGAGACGGGGCGCCTGTGACCACGGCATCCGGACTCGACCGCGCCCACGACCTGCGACGGCTCTCCGCCGGCGCCCTCGGCTGGCTGGGCCGCAACCTCGACCACTTCGACCCGTTCACGAGCCGGGGCCGGACGCCGGAGCGGTCGGCCGCCGAACCCGGCGGCGCGCACCGTCCGGCCAAGGCCGCGCTGGAACTCGCCCTGCTCGCCCACTGCTGGACCCGCCTCGACGAGGGCGCCGACCCCCGCCGCACCGAGGCCACAGCCCGGGTCCGCGCCATCTGGCGGCACCCCGGCCTGCCGGGCCTGCTCACCGCCGAGCCGCGCGCCGCCGCCCAGTACCGGCTCGCCTGCGCCGCCCTGGCCCCCGCCGGGACGGAGGACGCGCCGTTCCGGGCCGACCTCGCCCTGCTCACCCCGGCCGACCTCTCCCCGGCCGGGCGCTCGCCCTACCAGCGCCTGGAACTGCGCTACTACGCCGACAAGGCCGGGGTGCCGCACACCGTCGAGCCCTTCGCGGAGCTCGCCGGCCGCAACGTCCTCGTGGAACTTCCCCCCACCGCGCTCGCCCGCGCGGCGCGCCGTGACCGCCGGGACGCCCGCGCCGACCGGGCGGAGGACGCCGCCCGCCCCGACGAACCGCCGGTCACCGTGCCCGAGGCGTACGCGCTCACCCACTCCAGCTTCTTCCTCAGCGACTTCGCCCGCACCGGCCCCGGACTGCCCGAGGACGCGGTGGCCGACGCGGCGGCCCTGGTCGCCCGGCTGCTCGACCACTGCGTCCGGCACGACTGGTGGGACCTCGCCGCCGAACTCGTGATGACCCAGGTCTGCCTCGGCCTGGACGCCCTGGGCACGCCCGAGGGCGCCGCCGCCGTCGAGCGCCTGGCCCTCGTCCAGCGCCCCGACGGCTCCCTGCCCGGACGCTCCGCCGCCACCCGCGCGAGCGCCACCGACCCGCCCGCCGCGTACTTCGCCACGGCGTACCACACCACCCTGGTGACCGCCCTGATGACGCTGCTGCTCGGAACGGCGGACGCCGGATGAGCGCCCTCGCCAGGCTCCGGCCGACCCTCATCAGCCCGACCTACAGCCGTCTCTGGTTCGGCCAGGCCGTCTCCTCCGTCGGCGACGCGGTGTTCAGCACCACGCTCGTCCTGTGGGTGGCCACCGTGCTGGCCGAGGGCCGCTCCTGGGGGCCGCAGGCGGTCAGCGGCGTCGTGCTCGCGACCAGCGTCGCCGTGATGTTCGTCGGTCCGCTCGCGGGCGTCTTCGTCGACCGCTGGGACAAGCGCGCCACCATGCTCGGCACCGAGGTGCTGCGCGGCGTGCTGGTGGCGGGGCTGACCGCCGTCTCCTTCGTGCCGGTCGAGGACCTGCCGGCGGGCGTCTGGCTCGCCCTCATCTACCTCACCGTGCTGCTCCTCAACGCGGCCGGCCAGTTCTTCACGCCCGCCCGGTTCTCCATCATCGCGGAACTGGTCACCGACGAGGCCGACCGCGCCCGGGCGGCGGGCCTCGCCCAGGCGACCGGGCAGACCGCCTGGATCATCGGCCCGCCGCTCGCCGCGCCGCTGCTGTTCGCGGTCGGTCTGCAGTGGGCGCTGCTGTTCAACGCGCTCTCCTACCTGGTCTCCTACGTCGCCATCCGGGGCGCGGACCTGACGCCCGTCGCCCCGGCCGCCCCGAAGCCGGCCGGCACGGCGGCGAAGGCCGCCGAACGGCCCGGCCTGTTCAAGGACTTCACCGCCGGACTGCGCTTCTTCGGCCGCAACCGCTTCCTGGTCGCCCTGCTGCTGCTCACCGTGATCGCCCAACTCGGCACGGGCGCGCTCAGCACCCTGAACGTCTTCTTCGCCACCCGGAACCTGGACGTCTCCGCCGAGCTGTACGGCTACCTGGGCATGGCGACGGGCATCGGCGGGATCGCCGGCGCGCTCGCCGCCGGGCGCGTGGTGCAGTGGATCGGCGCCCGGCGGACCACCTGGATCGGGCTGATGGCCAGCGGCGCCCTGCTGGTGCTGTACTCGCGGCAGACCGGCTTCCCGGGCGCGGTGGCCCTGCTGTTCGTCTTCATCGTGCCGATCACCATGCTGAACACCGCCATGGCGCCGCTGCTGCTGGCCGCCACCCCGCAGGAGTTCCGGGGCCGGGTGGTCTCGGTGTTCTACCCGGTCACCCGGATGGCGGCGATGCTGACGGCGGTGCTCTCCGGCTGGCTGGCGGGCAGCGGACTGCGGGACTTCTCGGGCTCGGCGGCCGGGCTGCGGTTCGGGCCGATCGACACCGTCTTCGCGGTGTCCGGCCTGCTGATCGTGCTCGCCGGCGTCTACGCCCGGATCGCGCTGCCCGCCGTCACGGCCCCGGCCCCGGCCCCGAAGGCCGCCGATCGCGCGGAGCCTGCTGAGCGCGAGGGGCCCGCCGAGTCCGCCGAGTCCGCCGAGCCGACCCTGGAGGGCCGGCCGTGAGCTGCGCCGCGTGCGGACACCGCACCGCCGAGGCGGACCGGTTCTGCGCCGGCT
>NZ_BAAAKJ010000151.1:0-2799 GCF_039527695.1 Kitasatospora putterlickiae | reverse complement strand
CCCCCCCCCCCCGCCGAGGCGCGCGAGCCGCGCGAGTCGCGCCGCAAGGTGTCCATGCTCTTCCTCGACATCGTCGGCTCGACCACCCTCGCCGAACGCCTCGACCCCGAACCGCTGCGCCGCGTCATGGACCGCTACTTCGCGAGCTGCGGCGCCCGCATCGCCGAACACGGCGGCGTGGTCGAGAAGTTCATCGGGGACGCGATCCTCGCCGCGTTCGGCGCCACCGTCGCCCACGAGGACGACGCGCTGCGCGCCGTGCGGGCCGCCACCGGCGCGCTCGCCGCCCTGGCCGACCTCACCGCCGAACTCGCCGCCGAGTACCAGGTCCGGCTGGAGGCCAGGGCCGGCATCTGCACCGGCAACGTCGTGGTGATCACCCGGCCGGGGGACGACTTCCGGGTCGTCGGCGACTCCGTGAACACCGCCGCCCGGCTGCAGACCGCCGCCCGGCCGGGCGAGGTGCTGGTCTGCGCGGACACCGCCGCCATGGTGCGCGCGCGGGTCGGCGTCGAACCCGTCGAACCGCTCACGCTCAAGGGCAAGTCCCGCCCGGTGCCCGCCTGGCGGATCACCGCCCCCGGGGCCGCGGCCGACCGGCCCGCCCCGCTCACCCCGTTCGTCGGCCGCGCCGGGGAGCTGGCGGCGCTCGCGGACGGCTACCGGCAGGCCCGCGAACACCGGCGGGTCCACCTCACCACGGTCGTCGGCGCGCCCGGCATCGGCAAATCGCGGCTGGTCCGCGAGTTCCTCGCGGCACTGCCGGACGGCGAGGCCGTGGTGCTGTCCGGCCGGTGCTCCGCCTACGGCCGGGGCATCACCTACCGGCCGCTCGCCGAGATGCTCGACTCGCTGCCCGGGGGCCGGCCCGCGCTCGCCCGTCTGCTCGCGGACGAGGGCGCCGAGGAGGACGGCGCCGAGCCGGCCCGCACCCGGCGCCTGGTCGCCCGCACCCTCGCCGCCGTCGCCGAGTCCGCGCCCGCTTCCGCCCCCGCGCCCGCTTCCGGCGGACCGGACGAGCGCGAGCCCGGTCCCGCCGCCGGCGTCGCGGACATCGCCTGGGCCGTGCGCCACCTGCTGACGGTGCTCGGCCGCTCCCGCCCGGTGGTCCTGGTCTGGGAGGACCTGCACTGGGCCGAGTCGACCCTGCTCGACCTCGTCGAGGAGATCGCCACCTGGCTGCGCGACGTCCCGGTGCTGCTGCTCTGCGTCGCCCGCCCCGAGCTGTTCGAGCTGCGCGCCGGCTGGGGCGCCGGCACCCCGCACGCCGTCACCGTCGACCTCGGACCGATGACCGGGGAGCAGACCGCCGCGCTGGTCGGCAGCCTGGCCCTGCGCGGCGACGTCCACCCGCAGGACGACCGGGCCTACGACCACCAGGAGCTGACCGGCCGGGTGATCACCCTGTGCGACGGCAACCCGCTCTTCGCCGAGCAGCTGATGGACGTCTTCGCCGAGACCGCCCCCGGCACCCAGGTGCCGCCCACCGTCCAGGCCCTGCTCGGCGCCCGCCTCGACCGGCTCCCCGGCACCGAACGCGGCGTGCTGGAACTCGCCGCCGTCGTCGGGCGCGAGTTCACCCGCGCCCAGCTGCGCGCGATGGCCGAGGCCGACGGCACCGCCGCGCCCGCCGCCGACGAGGCGACCGCCCGGCTGGCCCGACGCCGGGTCTTCGAACCCGGACCGGCCGGCACCTACCGCTTCGCCCAGGCCCTCCTGCGCGACACCGCCTACGAGTTCACCCCGAAGACCCGCCGCGAGCGCTGGCACGACTTCCTCGCCGACCGGCTCTCCCGCGAGCGGCCGCCGGACCCGATGGCCGTCGCCTACCACGTCGAGGCCACCAGCCTGCTGCGCCGCCAACTACGGCCCGGCGACCCCAAGTTGCCCGACCTGGCCGGACCGGCGGCCGGCACCCTGATCGCCGAGGGGATGCGCGCGCTGGCCCGCAAGGACATCCCCGCCGCCGTCCAACTCCTCGAACGCGGGAGGGCGTTGCTGCCCGCCGGGGACCCGGCGCACACCGCGCTCGCGCTGCACGTCTGCGACGCCGGTATCTGGCTGCAGGACGAGGCCCGCTGCCGGGCCGCGCTCGCCGCCGCCGAGGCCGCGCTGCCCGACGACCCGCGCGCCGAGGCCACCCGGGCGATCCAGCGCGGCATCGTCACCCTGCGCCTCGGCCTCGCCGCACCCGCCGAGGTCGCCGCCGACGCGCGGCGCCTCACCGAGCGGCTGGACCGCGACCGGGGCGACGACCTCAGCTGGTGCCGGCTGCACCAGTTGCGCGCCCACCTCGAACTCGCCGCCGAGCGCACCGCCTCCGCCGAGCGGTCCTTCCGCCTGGCGCTGGCCCGCGCCCGGGCCCTGGGCGACGGCTACGAGGAGGACCGACTGCTCTGCGCGGTCTGCGAGCTGGCGCAGTGGACGCCGACCCCGGTGGCCGCCTCGCTGGACCTGTGCGCGCTGCTCGGCCGGCGCTTCGCGGCCAACCGCTCGCTGCTGATCCCGGTGCTCGTCGCCCGCGCCCACCTGGAGGCGCTGGACGGCGACGTGGCCGGCGCCCGGAGCACCCTCGCCGAGGCGCTCACCTACTCGCACGACGTGCACGCCGACCTCGCGGACGCGGTGGTGCTGGACGCCGCGGGCTTCGTCGAGTCGCTGGCCGGCGCCCACGAGGCCGCCGAGGCACGCTACCGGCAGAGCCTCGGCGTGCTGCGCGCCGCCGGGCACGTCCCGGACACCCGCACCACCGAGGTCGCGATCGCCCGCGAGCTGTTCGCCCAGGGCCGCACCGACGCC
>NZ_BAAAKJ010000150.1:1260-2147 GCF_039527695.1 Kitasatospora putterlickiae | reverse complement strand
GCGCCACCGAACAGGAGACC
This sequence comes from Kitasatospora putterlickiae, assembly GCF_039527695.1. Lineage (NCBI taxonomy): Bacteria > Bacillati > Actinomycetota > Actinomycetes > Kitasatosporales > Streptomycetaceae > Kitasatospora > Kitasatospora putterlickiae. The sequence goes on along the minus strand of NZ_BAAAKJ010000150.1, from coordinate 2,127 downwards.
GTCGACCTCTTCCACGGCATCTACACCGACGGCCTCGAAGCCCTCAACAACACCCTCACCACCTGACCCACACCACACCACACCCCCACGGCCCCGACCCGCCCACCAGCAGGCCGGGGCCAGGGACGTGTCAACGGGCGGTCAGGCGGCTTCCGGTCGCCCGCCGCACACGAGCCTCCCGCCCGGGTCGAGGACAGAAACTGACCTACACGGCGCCTACCGTGTAACACGTCGGAAGGCAGCGGCCGCCGGCACCGAAGCACCCACGGAGGTACAGCCATGAGCACCACCGCGACCACCACCGCCCCCACCACCACCGCCCCCGCGGTCACCGGCGAGCGGGCCGACCTGCTGGCGCAGCTCGCCTTCCAGCGCCAGTTCCTGCGGCTCACCACCCGCGACCTGACCGACGAGCAGGCCGCGCTGCGCACCACCGCCGGGGAGCTGTGCCTGGGCGGCCTGATCAAGCACGTCGCGTCCGTCGAGCGGTCCTGGGTCGGCTTCATCTTCGAAGGCCCCTCCGCGATGCCCGACTTCATGAACCTGACGCAGGCCGACCTGGACCAGCGGGCCGAGGACTTCCGTCTGCTGCCGGGCGAGACCCTGGCCGGTGTGCTCGCCGCCTACGAGGAGGTGGCCGCCCGCACCGACGCGGTGGTCGCCTCCCTGCCGGACCTCGACGTCTCGCACCCGCTGCCCGAGGCGCCGTGGTCCGAGCCCGGCATCCGCTGGTCCGCCCGCCGGGTGGTGCTGCACCTCATCGCGGAGACGGCGCAGCACGCCGGCCACGCCGACATCCTGCGGGAGTCCCTGGACGGCGCCAAGAGCATGGGCTGAGCACCGCCCGTCCGCCCTCCTCGGCGCGCG
>NZ_BAAAKJ010000150.1:0-1240 GCF_039527695.1 Kitasatospora putterlickiae | reverse complement strand
CCGAGGGCGGTGCCGGTCAGCCCAGGTGCCGCGTGAAGAACCGCAGTGCGCCGTCGGTTTCGAACGCCGGGACGTCGCCGTGCCGGCCGGGGTTGGCGTGCAGGGTCTTCTCGGTGGAGGCGAAGGCCTCGAACAGGGCCAGGCCGGCCGCGCGCGGGACCCGCTCGTCGTCCCACTGGAGCAGGAACTCCACGGGAACGGTGATGCGGGCGGCCTGCTCGGCCGAGGCGAGCGCTCCGCCGAGGCCCAGGACCGCCGCGCGCACCCGGGGTTCGGCGGCGACGAACGGGACGCCGAGCCCGCATCCCAGCGAGACGCCCCAGTAGCCGACCGGGCCGGCGCCGACGTCGTCGAGCCGCTGGACGGCGTCCAGCACGGACCGCCACTCGGGCACCGTGCGGCGCGCCACCAGGGCGTGGAACTCCGCGAGCAGCGGCGCGGGTTCGGCCCCGGCCTCGATGCGTGCCTGGTTGGCGGTGGCGAGCCGGTCGTACTCCTCGTGCACCGGCCGGTCCCCGTGGCCGGGCACGTCCGGTGCGACCACCGCGAAGCCGCACTCGGCGACCAGCCGGTGGGCGCGGGCGAGGACGGCGGGGGCCTTCTTGTGCTCGCCGCCGCCGTGCCCGAGCAGGACCAGGGGGCGGGGGCGGGCGGTTCCGTCCGGGGTCCAGAGCGCGCCGGGGATCTCCCCCAGGACGAAGAGCCGCTCGCGGACGCCGTCGGACGACGTGTCAGTGGTGAAGCGCATGTATGGTACGGGCCTTTCGGGGTGCCTACCGCGGGCACTCCCCGGCCATGCGGGGGAGGGGTGCCCGACCTGTCACAGCGTTGATCGGTCCCACCTCCTCGGTTCGCAGCGGCGCACGGCGGTGTGGACGGTAGCACGCGGCGCCGGCTCCTGGCACCTGCCCACCGCCGTCGAGCGGAACACCCGGGCCGTCTCCCCCGCGCGTAAGGCCGCGGGCTCCTCATCCGGGCGGGTGCCGGCGGAGGGCTTCGGGGCCCCGACCTGCCCAGGGGGTGGTGTCGTCGCCTAGAGTGAGAGCTTCTTGCGGACGGGACCGGGTGACGGCACGAGCGGGGAGGGGGCCGGAGTGGAGCGACGCGTACGTCGGGCCGCGGCGGCCTCGCTGTCCTGCGTGTTCCTCGTGGCCTGGGCCGTCTGCCAGGTCCTCCTCGGCACGGCGACGGGCGCGGCGCGACCGGCCCTCGGCGCGCCGCCCGCCGTCGCCGCCCCGGC